>CAVGKI010000009.1:0-24751 GCA_963629655.1 Butyricicoccaceae bacterium
AAGGGACTGTCTCAAAATAGAATTCTCTAAAAATTAGCCCAACAATAAATCCGTTAAAATCCCATTGAAACAGGATTTTAACGGATTTTATCTAACTTTTGAAGAGGGCTATTCTCTTGCAATTCGCATTTTGAGACAGCCCCTTGACTTTTAATCAGCTACATAATACAAATGACATATTATAGTTTACATAATTATATATAAATAAAATAAATAACATAAAGAAATATACATAATACGATTTACATAATACTAACCTGCACGCAAAATACCTGCCCCGTCGAGGACGGGGCAGGGGAGAGGCGGTCTGGACATTATACGTTTATCCCAAAAACAAATCGTACAGGGTGATGCCGCGCTCGGAGTTGACCTCTTTCTCAAGGCGGGCTGTTTGCTCAAAGCCGACTGCGGCGAGCATTGCGACAGTCTTGTCCTGCCTCGGATTCATGTAGACATAGCGCAGCTTGCTTGCCGTCGGCGCGGCAACAGAGGCGGCCAGCGCCACGAGCGCCTTTACTGCCTCGGCACAGTCGCCCTCACTCATGTCCTTGGCGAAGAAGAAAGAGTTGAACGTGACGACGCTTTCACCCATGCCGAGCGCGGCGGCTTGCGCATCGACGACGGCGACTATCCGACCACCACGCTGGAGATAGAAGTAGGGTGTCCGACCGTTGGTGATGTGGGAATAGACTGCATAACGCGAATAGTATACCGGCGCGGCGGCGACGGCGCAGGAATTGGCGTTGGCGCAGCTTGCGCGCAGGAACTGCGAGAGTGCGTCGACATCCTCTGCCTGTGCGATAAAGCACCCGTCGTCCGTGCACCGCTCGATATCGCTGAGCTTGAGAAAACCGCCGGCATAGAGCTTGAGAAGCAGCGTCTTATAGTCGGCGCAGAGCTTTTCGCGGCTAACGCTCGGATAGTCGAGGCTGTCGATAAATGCGTCAAAATCGACCTGCTCGTCGCAATGCTCAAAAAGCTTGCGCCCGCTTGAGTTTATATACACGACCTGATTTGTCTTCAGATTCATCAGCGTTGCCGAGCCGCGGCTCTCATCGCGGAGAAAGAAGTCCGAGCTGTCAATGTAGAATTTCATGGTCTGTCCTCCAATATGTCCAATTCTATGCGCTCGTCGCCTTGCGGCGGCGGGTCAAGCTCATCGAGAGCGGATAAATTTGTGAGCGGCGCGGCATATTTTGCAAGGCGCGGGTGGTGCCACAGGTCGCTGTACCCGCCGTACCAGTACTCGCGGAGCGAGTGCCGTCGCACGTTTCCCACCGCGATGGGGAGATATATGCTCGCCGCGAGCGAGCCGTCGGCAAAGACGCACATACTTCTTGCGCTCATGCTGTCGGACGGGGCAATATTCTCAAGCGGATCATCCCACTCGATAAATACCAGCTCGCCGTATACCCGACGCAGACGCGCCAGCTCCCGCTTGAAGCGGAAGTAACCCGCATCATCGAGCATCAGCTGCCGCCCTACTGTGATGCCTCTGCCGGAGGCGAGGAAGGGCATACTGCGTATCCGCTTGATGCCCAGCGCAATGCACAGCTGCACATACGCTTCCAGACTGTCCGCATTGAGGACATTCGGGATTATCGAGGTATAGATATCGGAAAAGCCGGCGTTCTGCAGCCGCCGTATGGCGAGCAGAGCGTGCTCAAACGCGCCCGGCACACCGCGCAGTGTATCATGCTGCCACGCGTAGGCTCCGTCGAGGCTTATCTGTATCGCGCTCACACCGTTTGCCTTGAGCATTTTTGCGGTATCCTCCGTCATGGCGTAGCCGTTCGACACCATGTTCACGTACTGCACCCGACCACGGAGCACGGCCAGCACGTCCTCGAGCCACGGGCAGCACAGCGGCTCGCCGCCGCAAATGCAGACATTGCCGGGCTGAAGCTCGGCGATCTGCCGCGCGGTATCAAGAAGCGCCTCGCGCTCCATGCCGCAATACTCGCGCTCGCCGCTGTTGTTGTAGCAGTGAACACAGCGCAGATTGCAGCTATACGTGACATCGAGAGAAATGAACTCCGGCAGGCGGAGCTCCTGATTGTTGTTGAGCATAATATATCCTTATGTGCGCGGAGGCTCGCGGCGGCGCTGCCGCTTAGCCTCCGCCGTGTCTGTGAGGGCTGCACTATGGCGATGCTGCCCTCTTTAGCCTCATTTGTTAAAGGTGTCGGGGCTTGCGGAGAAATTGGCGTTACAAACGAGAACTGGGGAAAGAACGGTATTTACATTGGGAACGGTTTGCACATTTATATTGTGGATGGTATTTACGTTGATAACGATGTTGGTAACTGTGTTCGTGTTGACGTTTGTTGTCACGAGCACGGGAACGAGGACGATGCCTTCACCTCCGTTGTCATCACTGGGGCTCAGAATCGAGGGCTCCTCGTAATCGCCTCCGACGACCAGATCTGCGTGCTTTTCACTCAGCTTTTCGGTGGCATCGGCAGGAGGAATATTGACGTTTTCAAATTCTTTCTCGCTCATAGTTTTTACGCTCCTTTATATAATTTTGCAGCGCCCGACACGGTGCTACGCGCTGAACGCCGGTCAGGAGTTAGCTTTTCTGGGTTCCGTCATCCACGGTGTTGACGTTTACGGAGGCGTTGGCGTTGAACGCGGCATTGGCGTTCGCCACGACATTGGCGTTGGCGTTTGTGACGGCGTTGGCGTTGATTGCGGCGTTGGCGTTCATGGCGGCGTTCAGGTTTGCGGCGGCATTGAAGTTGGACATCACGTTGGCATTCACCATGATGGTCACGGGAATAAAGAAGATACCGGCGACAGCACCGCCGCCATCTGCACCTTGAACCGAGGGATCCTCGTAATCGCCGCCGACGACCTTCTCCGCGTTCTCCTCGCTTACCTTAACGGTAGCAGGCTCATTATCAGCGGCATCGGCAGAGAGGATGTTGAGGTTTTCCTTCTCCTTGTCGCATACCGCATCCTCGGAGGGCTTGACGTTTTCAAATTCTTTCTCGCTCATTGTTTGTTGATCTCCTTTTTAATCTTTTGCTTTGTGCCAATGCACCGCAAAACGCGAAGCATGGCTCACTCTATGGTGTTGGCGTTCACGGAGGCGTTGACGTTGAACGCAGCGTTTGCGTTGGCAATGGCGTTGGCGTTGACGGTCGTGACGGCGTTGACATTTGCGGTGGCATTGATATTTGCGACGAGGTTGGCGTTTACCGCCACAAGCACGGGGATAAAGAATACACCGGCGACTGCGCCGCCATCATCACCAGTTCCCTGAACGGAGGGATCCTCGTAATCGCCGCCGACGACCTTCTCCGCGTTCTCCTCGCTTACCTTAACGGTAGCAGGCTCATTATCTGCGGCATCGGCAGAGGGGATGCTGAGGTTTTCCTTTTCCTTGTCGCATACCGCATCCTCAGAGAGCTTGACGTTTTCCAATTCTTTCTCGCTCATAGCTTGTTCCTCTCCTGTTCTTTTTGTTTTTGCTTTTTGCTTTGCGTCCATGCGCCGCAAAACGCGAAGCATGGCTCACTCTATGGTGTTGACGTTCATGGATGCGTTGGCGTTGAAGCCTGCATTTGCGTTGGCGACAACGGTCGCATTCACGGTGGTGGCGACATTGGCGTTCATGGCGGCATTGGCATTCGCTGCGGCGTTGACATTGATGGCGAAATTTGCGTTCACCGCCACAAATACGGGGACGAAAAATATCCCGTTGCTTGCAGGCTCTGGTTCGCCGCCCTGCGCTGCCGGATCTTCATAGCCGGCGGAAACCTGAGCCGTACTTTCCTCGCTCAGTGTATCGCCATGCTCGGCTGGAGCAAGTTCCTTGCCGTCAGTGTTCGCAGAGGGAATGTTGATCTTCTCGCTTGCATCCTTGTGCAGCGTTTTTTCGGGGGAGTTGACGTTTTCGAGTTCGTTTGCGTTCATTTTTACCTCCTTCAAAAAAATCAGCTTTTCTTCTTGCGTTTGTCCTCGGGGGAGCCTTCTATGGTGTTGACGTTCACGGAGGCGTTGGCATTGAATGCGGCATTTGCATTAGCCACGACGTTGGCATTCACGTGCGAAACGGCGTTGGCATTCATGGCAGCGTTGGCGTTCACGGCAGCGTTTGCGTTTACGACAACATTTGCGTTCGCCGCTACGAATACGGGAACGAAGAATATTCCCTCAACCTCCATTCCAGATGTACCCTGAACATACGGATCCTCGTACTCGATGCCGCCTGCGGCGACTTTCTCCGCGTCCGTGTCGCTCAGCGTATCGGGGCGTTCATCGGGAGCAAGCGCCTTGCCGTCTGCGTCCGAAGAGGGGATACTGCTTTGCGCGTCCGTGTCCATGCGCGGTGCGCCGCCGGGGAAATTGTCATTCTCAAAGTTGTTTTTGTCCATTTGCACCTCCTTATAAATCGGTATGTTTTTTTAGACTCTGCTTATCGCACCCATATGCTCCAGCGACAGGCAAACGCTGAGTATCTGCGCCTCGAAAGACGGCAGACCAAGCTGCTCATAGCGCGGCTTGTTTTTATATTTCGGATAAAGCGCCTCGGCGATCTCTCTCACCGTGCCGCCCGCTCCGAGAGCGCGGAGCACATCCGCCGTTTCGAGATTGACGCTGCCTATCTGCTTGCCGTCGCGCATGACGGCGCGACTGGCGGTGTTCGTGCCGAGCGTGATACCCTCGGCGAGGGCGACCGCGTCATCCGGCGACCATGGCGAGCACTGGTCGATCACCTTGACCCTCCCGTCGCCGCTGCCGCAGGCGTATATGTCATACACAAGGCTGTACAGATACTTTGCGCCGAGCCGATCATATACCGCCTTCATTTTCGTGCGGAAGCCGTCGTCATCATAATCGTCGCTGAACAGCTTGTTGAGAGGGGATACCTTGTTTATCTGCAGCGCGGTGGTCATGCGCGTTGCGCGAAGCTGAGTGATGCGCCAGCCCTCATCCCTGCCGAGTGCTTCAAGCTGCCTGTCAAAGAACACGGTCTTCTCATCGCCCAGACATTCGCAGAAGATGATGCACCGTCCGCCGGGGTTGAGATACTTGGGCAAGCCGTTGACTATCCCGTTTAGCACACGCAAGCCGTCCTCACCGCCCGTGCCGCAGATGGGATACTCCACCTCGTCAAGCATGGGGATGAACGGGGGATTGGCATAGATATAATCAAACGTCTCGCCGTCCTTGAGCACGGTGTACAGATCGCCGACGCGCAGCTCCATCACGTCCTCCATCCTGTTTAGCAGAATGTTGAAGCGGTTGACGGGCGCGACCTTTTCGTTGAGCTCCACCGACACGACGTGACGGGCGCTCCTCGCCGCGAGAAGCCCCTGTATGCCGGTGCCGCTGCACAAATCGAGCGCGGTGCTGCCCCTGTCAAAGACGATGTTCTCTGCCAGACGCAGACTGTCATAGCCTATGTAAACGTCAGTGTTGCGGTTAGTGCAGGTTTCGTACCATGCATTGACCTCCGTCACGAGCAGCAAGCCCTGATACAGCAGCAGCACGTAGTTGTTTGTGTACACCGTGTCGCCCTCGCCGCGCCATATCCCGCTCTCTATCATCAGCACGGTATCCTCCGTGCCGATTTCACCCTCAAGCGCGGCACGTTCGGCGGGTATACCCATGTGCAGCAGGCGCAGCAGGGTTTTGTACTCGCTCGGCGAGGCTTCTATAACGCGCTTCATGGAGTCAAAATCATACCACGGGTCGACGAAATCCCCCGTCGAGCGCATATTCTTCACAGTGAACACAAAGTCGGTCTTTTCCACGATGCGCCGTAGCGCATCGGCGTATTTTTTCTCGGCTTTTACCATGCGTTATACCTCACAGCATTTTGTCGTAATATGTCACATCTATGCTTTGAGCCAGCTCACGCTTGAGCGTGCATACCTTAACAAAGCCCATGCCGCCCAGCGCATCGAGCAGCCAGTCCTGCACGTGCCCGGTGTATATGAACCGCAGCTTTGTCAGATCACCGGTGAAACTGTCGGCGGCGAAGCGCACGAGCGCGCCGAGCGAGTGCCGACAGGCGGCTTCATCCTCGCCGTCGCGGAACGCGACGCTGTTTATCCGTCCCACGCTGTATACCTGCTCCGTTGTCGGCACGCCGATGGTCAGCACCGCGCATATGCCGTCGCCGTCGCGGCGGATGAAGTTGTATTCCTTGTTGTTGAACTGCCGCGCGCGGATAGAGTCCTCGGACAGATATTCCTCCGATACGGTCTGTATGCCGGAGCGGGGGTTGTTGACCGCCGTTTTGTACAGCGCGGCAATCTCTCTGTACTGCCGCTCACCCGCGACGGCGCAGCCGTCTGTGTCCGGCTCGGGGTCGTGCTCAATGTCGGCAATGTTAAAAGCCTCCAGCACGCGCAGGGCGTTCAGCTCGTCTTGGTGCTTGGCAGCCTCCTGACTGTCGAGACTCACCCAGACATCGGGCTTATCCAAAACCGCTGTGCCGCCGGAGGGAATGCACAGCACGCGGCGCGTGTCGGTCGTCTTGAGCGCCAGCGTGTCCGCATGCTCGCCGACGACGGTGTATGTGCCGGAATTGATACGGTATTTCATTTATTCGCCCTCCAATATATCGCTGACGATGAGCTCGCCGGAGTAGGGCTTCGGCTCAAAATCGTCAAGGTCGTATATGTTGCGTATTTTATCGGTGTAGCGGGAGTATTTTTCCATGCCCCACATGCAGTGCAAACCGCCATCCCAGTATTCGCGCAGTGTATGCTTGGCGACATTGCCCACTACGACCGGCAGATATGTGGTCAAGACGAGGTTGCCGTCCGTCTTTATTTCCATTACGTAGGTATGCAGTCCGTGCTTCGCGTTCAGCGGCATCCTGCGCATATGGTCGAGCGGGTCGCCCCACTGCACTTCTACCTGACCGCTGTATTCCGCGCCCAGCCGCATTATATCGCGCATGAAGCGGAAATATTCGCTCTCGGAGAGCATGAGGTTGCGCCCGACGCTTCTGCCGCGCCCGGAGGGGAGGAAGGGCATCATGCGTATCTCATAAACGCCCTTTTCGCGGCACAGCTCGAAGTAGGCATCCATCGTGTCAAAGTTCATTTTGTTCGGCACGAGGGATACGTCCACCCGCTGTGCGCCTGCTTTGCGGAGATTGCTCAGCGCCGCTGTCGCGTGCTCGAACGAGCCGGGAACGCCGCGAAAGCTGTCGTGCTGCCACGCGTACGCACCGTCCACACTGATCTGGATAAGGCTCAGACCGCTGTCGACAAGGCGTTTTGCCATGCTCTCGGTCATGAGATAACCGTTTGACACCATGCTCAGCTTGCCGACGCTCGGCGCGAGGATGTCGATTATCTCGAACAAATTCGGACAGCACAGCGTTTCCCCACCGCACAGACACACGTTGAGCGGGTGCAGCGCCGCGATCTCACGGGCGATGTCGAGCTTCTTGGCGGGTGGCAGGTCTGTGTTCGGCGCGTCCGTGCCGCTGTCGTTGAAGCAGTGGACACATTTGAGATTGCAGTTGGAGGTGAGGTCAAAGGAGACCATTGCGGGCGATGCACAATCCCGCATGAGACTAAGATTATTAAACGGATCGTTTCCCATGTAGCACGTCCTTTCCGGCGCGGTGCGCGGGCGCTTGTCCGCGCTGCCCGGCAGCTTGAAATTTGCTGCTTACTGTTTAATACGCAGAGGAAGCCGAACAGTTACAGCAAGATTATTTACATACATTCACACACCGGCATGGTATGCTTATGTATGCTTATACTTATAATAATAAAAGTATAACATTGAACACGCCTGTTTGCAAGAAAAAAGTCGAGCGCCGATGTCAAAATTTTTGCGTATATGACAATGAATTTCAATAGAATTTCTATAAATGATATAAAGGCGGCGCTTTCACCGTTGCAATGTGCCCTGCGCGGTGGTATATATATCTGTAATGTTGCAGGGAGGTGTATTATTTAATGGAAGAGCAGAAAGGCGGGCGCAGCGTCAAGGAGCATAAGACACTGTGGCAGTTTATAAAATTCATCCTTGTCAGCGGGCTTGCGGGCGTGATACAGATCGTCCTCGTAAATGTGCTCTACTATGCGCTGCAGGATTGGAAAGCCCCGCTGCCGGGCTTCCTCGCGGGGATATTCAGCGCGGGTGTCGTCGGCGCGGGAAATGATAACTGGGGCTATGTGCTGCCGTTTTTCGCCTCGAATATGCTGGCGAATATCTACGGCTATATTCAGAACAAGAAAACGACGTTCAAGTCCGATGCCCCGGCGTGGTGCTTCGCGGTGTATGTGGCGCTGCTGACGGCGCTGATACTTTTTTCCACATGGCTGCAGGGCGTTATCGTCCACGCGCTGGTGGGGACGGGTGTTCCGTTCTGGTCGAGCCTTGCGCCGACCGTCGCCTCCATGGCAGCGGGAACACTGCAAATGGCGGTGCTTTTCCCGGTGGAGAAGTTTGTGCTGCTGAAAGAAAAGCCGACAGCGAGCGATAAAACAGAAACGGAATAATATACCATGACGCATCAGCGCGCCGGAAAGTTCCGGCGCGCTGATGTTTTATACTGTCATATTGCCGCGTGTTCCGCCGCCCATTGCGCCGCGAGACGCGCGGCGGAGCTGTCTCCGGGGGCGCGAACCTCGACAAGGCGCGTTTCCGCATCGCCGTCCAGCGCGGCGCGGAGCGCACGGCGGTATGCCGTGTATTTCTCGCCCAGACCGAGCTGACGGCGCAGCTCCTCCCCGGCGCTCTCACCCACGAGTACGCCTATCATCGGCGTGTCTGCGTTCAGCACGTCCAGCAGCGCCTCGCGAAACTGCGGGATGATGATGTCAAACCCGCCGAACGCATCGGCAACCGTGAACGGGTAATACTGCGCCTCCTGCAAAAGACGCACGCCCTCGCTGCGGAACACCTCGTTGTTGTGCGTCCGGCGCGCCCCGGCACAGTGCAGAAATTCCCGCGCCTCATACCCCGCAACACCTGCCGCGCCAGCCGCCGGCAGCAGCGCGTAACCGACCGCTGTGCCGTCGGGCGCAAGCTCCGCCACCGTCACGTACCCACCCGCGCAGGCGATGCGCGCGCCCAGCGCGGTCTTTATTATTTCGGCGCAAGCTTCGCGCGATGCCCCGGTGAAAATAAGATGCTTCTCCATGTCGTTCTCCTTGTTTTTTCTCAATTATATCATCTAAGTGCGGGAGAAAACAAGAGCACAAGGGGAATGCCGGAATTTTGTCAATGCTTGCTGTTGACATTTGCATGGGTTGAGTAATATAATCCGCGCGTATGCCCTTGCGGAATAAATGATAGTATAGATCTACGTTTTCGGGGGAGATAAAAGCCATGATCGGAACAATTGTAAACAGCGCGGCAATAGTGCTCGGCGGGCTCATCGGCAGCCTGTTCGGAGAAAAAATAGGGGAGCGGTATACAAAGCCGCTTTTGACTGCTATGGCATTCGTTGTGGCGATAATCGGCATACAGGGCGCAATAGTGACGAGCAGTATTCTCATCGTCGTTATTTGCACCGTTGTCGGGCTTGTTGTCGGCATTGCCCTCCGGCTCGACGACCGCATAAACGGTCTTGGCGATAAAATAAAGGCGCGTATGGCGGGCATGAGGATATGCAAGGGGCAGTTTTCGGATGCGATCGTCACATCGTCGCTGCTCTTCTGCGTCGGCAGCATGGCGATCCTCGGCTCTATACAGGCGGGGCTTAATAAGGATTACTCCACGCTCTTCGCCAAGGCGGTCATAGACGGTGTTTCCGCAATCGCGTTCTCGGCGGCGCTCGGTCCGGGGGTCATTCTCTCGGCGATACCCGTGTTTATCATTCAGGGGGCGATGACGCTGCTCGCCGGTGTGGCAGAGCCGTATCTCACGAGCGAGATAATAACCGAGATGTCTGCCGTCGGCGGACCGATCTTCCTCTCAATGTCCGTGAATATGCTGGAGCTTCGGCAGGAGCGCATAAAAATCGGCGACATGATTCCCGCAATACTCATGCCGCTTGTCTATTTCCCCGCTGCGGAGCTGCTTGGGAAGCTGTTTTGACGTTTCATACTATTATCTGATAGAAAATTTTAATTTTTCCTCGGAAATTTATTGAAGCTTCTTATCAGATAACAGTATGAAAAGCACCCTGCACTCAATTTCTGCTTAACACTTTCAGGGGAGGCAAGGTGCGGCGGTGTGTTTTCATACCGAACGGCGAAAAATCTGTTGCATTTTGTCAAACTGTATAAAGGTGCTAATGTCCTACGGCGTGGAGAAGATAGTGTTCGTGACGAATGGCGCGACCTCGACCTTTGTTCTTGCTGACCTGCTCGCCGAGGGCGGCGTATCCGACGGCTATGTGCTCACGCACGACGGCGCGAATGTGACCTTCACCCTTGGCAGCAGCAATGCCGACATAAGCAGCATACTGCAATCATGATGCTTATCTCATGAAAAATCCCATGTAAAACAACAGCAAAATTCCAAGAGGGCAGGCGCGGCGCGCCTGCCCTCGATTTATATTGATTTTTGTGAAACCCCTCCACCGCTGGCGCGGTTTCCATCAGCCAAAGGCATAAGTGCGCGTTAGCCAAATCGAAGATTTGGACGCTTACTTACCGCTTTCAGGGGAGGCAGGGGTGCGCCTGCTTCGTGCACAACAAAGGAGCGTCCGCTTGCGCGGGCGCTCCTTTGCTGCGTTGGAAAAATTTAAGAGGTATGAGGAAAAGTGAGGTAGCAATAGTTATATGCCCTTATACGCCGAACAGCAGCTCGCCGTAGGTCGGGAACGGCCAGTATTTCTCGGCGGTGAGGGTTTCCGCCTCGTCCGCGGGGACTCTCACAAGGCTCATCTTGGGAATGATCTCGTCGCGGATGAAATTGGCCTGCGCGGTTATATCGGTGGACATGCTCATGGTGACAAGCGCGCTCTCCAGTGCGTCAACTGCGTCGTCTATCTGCTCCAAGAGCGCGGACAGGCGGCGGAGGCGCTTCTCTTCGTAGCGGCAGCTTGCGCTCGCGTCGGCGGACTTCTTCGCCTTGATCGCCTCGGCAAGCTCGGTGGTGTATGCCTCAATGGCGGGGAGAATCTGCTTTTTCGCCATGTCGACCATCGTGTGCGCCTCGATGCTGACGGTCTTGCAGTAGTTCTCCATCATTATCTCGTAGCGGGAGCGTATCTCCGCCTCAGAGAACACCTTGTGCCGCACGAGCATATCGGCGTTTTTAGCCTCCAGCACCACGGGCATGCAGTCCGGCGTTGTGCGCAGGTTCAGCAGTCCGCGCTTCTCCGTCGCTTCCTTTATCCAGCTGTCGTCATAGCCGTTGCCGTTGAAGATGATGCGCTTATGGTCGGTTATGCAGCGCTTGATGAGGTCATGCAGCGCGGCGTTGAAGTCATCGGCTTTTTCAAGCTCGTCGGCGAACACACGCAGGGATTCAGCCACGGAGGCGTTGAGCATGATGTTTGCGCACGCGATGGAGTTGGACGAGCCGAGCATACGGAACTCAAACTTGTTGCCGGTGAAAGCAAAGGGGGAAGTGCGGTTGCGGTCGGTCGTGTCGCGGTTGAAGCGCGGCAGCACGTGCACACCGAGCTTGAGCTGTGCTTTCTCCGTGCCAGCATAGGGCTTGTCGTCCTCTATCGCCTCCAGCACGGCGGTCAGCTCGTCACCGAGGAAGATGGACACGACGGCGGGGGGCGCTTCGTTTGCGCCGAGACGGTGGTCATTGCCCGCCGTGGCGACGCTCATGCGCAGAAGATCCTGATAATCGTCCACCGCCTTTATAACGGCGCACAGGAAGAGGAGGAACTGCGCGTTTTCGTGCGGCGTATCGCCGGGGGAGAGCAGATTCACGCCCGTGTCCGTGGCGATTGACCAGTTGTTGTGCTTGCCGGAGCCGTTCACACCCGCAAAGGGCTTTTCGTGCAGCAGGCACACAAGACCGTGCCGGTCGGCGACTTTCTGCATTATCTCCATGGTGAGCTGGTTGTTGTCAGTGGCGATGTTTGCGCCGGTGTAGATGGGGGCAAGCTCGTGCTGCGCGGGGGCGACCTCGTTGTGCTTCGTCTTTGCCAGCACGCCCAGCTTCCACAGCTCCTCGTCGAGGTCTGCCATGTATGCCTCCACCCTCGGCTTTATCGCGCCGAAGTAATGGTCGTCCAGCTCCTGCCCCTTGGGCGGCTTTGCGCCGAAGAGCGTCCGCCCGGTGAAGATGAGGTCTTTGCGCTTTTTATACATATCCTTGTCAACAAGGAAATACTCCTGCTCAGGTCCGACGTAGGGGCGCACGCATTTCACATCGTCCTTGCCGAAAAGCTTCAGCACGCGCAGCGCCTGTCTGTTGAGCGCCTCCATCGAGCGCAGCAGCGGGGTCTTTTTGTCCAGCGCCTCCCCACCGTAGGAGCAGAATGCCGTGGGTATGCACAGCGTCTTGCCCTTGATGAACGCATAGGACGTTGGATCCCACGCGGTGTAGCCTCTTGCCTCGAACGTGGCGCGCAGCCCACCGGAGGGGAAGGAGCTTGCATCCGGCTCACCCTTGATGAGCTCATCGCCGGAGAACTCCATTATCACGCGCCCGTCGGGGGACGGGGCGATAAAGCTCTCATGCTTCTCGGCAGTTATGCCGGTCAGCGGCTGGAACCAGTGGGTGAAGTGCGTTGCGCCGTGGGCAATCGCCCAATCCTTCATTGCCAGCGCTACCGCGTCGGCGATTTTCGGGTCTATCTTCTCACCCTGATCTATTGTTTTGCGCAGCGACTGGTATACGTCAGATGAAAGCATTGCTTTCATAACTCTGTCGTCAAATACTAAGCTTCCAAAAATCTCTGGTACTGTGCTCATGCCGCTCCATCCTTTCAAACTTCAAACTATTCAATCTGTAAAAATAAAAAAGGCGCTGATATCCTCTTGGGGCATCAGCGCCTTTAATGTGGCGTATTATACACCGATTTTTGCGCTTGTCAAGAGTAAATTTTAATAAAACCCGATTTTTTATTTATTTTCCGCTGTCGCCGTAGTTTGACAGCACGCGCGCGGACGGGTCGTTCACGTTGCAGCCGTCCCACGCCTTGTTCGGCATCCAAAAGTCCTTCACCATCTCGGACTGACCGGGATAGTGCTTTTCAAACAGCTCGCGGTAGAGCAGCGATTCCTTTGTGAACGGCTGCGCATGGGTGTATTTTTTGCGCTTTGCCTCGAACTCCGCGTCCGTGTACAGCCCCTCGGCGTATTCCTTGAGATAGTTGACCATCGAGTGCCCTACCGCGTCCGAGAACGCCGCTTTCTCACGGTAGAGTATATCGTGCGGCAGATAGTCGCCCTCGAACGCATGACGCAGGAGGTACTTGCCCTTGCCGTAGGTGTTGAGCTTGAGCGCGGGGTCGATGCTCATGACATATTTTACAAAGTCGAGGTCGCCGAACGGAACGCGCGCCTCAAGGGAGTTGACGGAGATGCACCTGTCCGCGCGCAGCACGTCGTACATATGCAGCTCGCGCACGCGCTTTTCCGCCTCGCGCTGGAACTCCTCCGCAGAGGGGGCAAAGTCCGTATATTTATAGCCGAACAGCTCGTCGGACACCTCGCCCGTGAGCAGCACGCGCACATCCGTGTGCTCGTGTATCCACTTGCACATAAGGTACATTCCCATGCTCGCGCGTATCGTCGTGATGTCATACGTCGCCAGCAGCGTCACAACGTCCTCCAGCGCGGCGAAAACCTCCTCTTTCGTCATGATGACCTCGGTGTGCTCGCTGCCGATGTAATCGGCGACCTCGCGGGCGTATTTGAGGTCTATTGCGTCATACTTCATGCCGACGGCAAACGTGCGTATCGGGGCGGAGAGCTTTTTCTGCGCAATCGCGCACACGAGGGACGAGTCCAGCCCGCCGGAGAGGAGAAAGCCGAGCTTCGCATCCGACACAAGGCGCTTCTCCACGCCAGCGACGAGCTTGTCGTGTATCTTGCCGCACACGGTCTCAAGGTCGTCGTGGCATACGCTCTCCACGTGCGCAATGTCGCAGTAGCACACGAATTTGCCGTCACTCCAGTAGTGTCCCGGCGGGAAAGGCATGATGCGCGCGCAAAGCCCCATGAGGTTTTTCGGCTCGCTGGCGAATATTATCGTGCCGCGCTCGTCATAGCCGTAGTAGAGCGGGCGTATGCCGATGGGATCGCGCGCGGCGACGAATTCATCCGTGCGTGCGTCGTATATTATCATGGCAAACTCCGCGTCGAGCATGGCGAACATATCCGTCCCGTGCTCAAAATACATCGGCAGTATTATCTCGCAGTCAGACGTGCTCTTGAAGCTGTACTTTGCCGACAGGCGCTCCCGCTCGCGCTCGAAGCCGTAAAGCTCGCCATTGCAGACGGCATAGCTGCCGTCAAGCTCGAACGGCTGCATTCCGTCCTCGCTCAGATCCATGATGGACAGGCGGTGAAAGCCCAGCAGCCCCTTGCCCGCCTCGACTATACGGCTCATGTCGGGTCCGCGCGAGGTCGTTTTTTCAAACGCCGCCTTGAACGCAGAAAAAGAAACACAGCTTCCGCAATAACCCATGATCGAACACATAATGATTCCTCCGATTTTCCTCATAAGAATTATCAGTATACGACAGGGCAAGTACTGCGCTCGCTGTGCCACCTATCTTTTGGCTCTTTTCGGTCTCCGTTAAGACCTAGGTCATTAACGCCGACCCCTCGCGTCTCGCTTACTTGTGCATCACTTTCGGCTCGCGGCTCGCCGGGTGTTATTCGCACAGGCTCTGCTGCGCGGCTCTCAGCTTTCATTGCTGCCGCGCTCTCTGTGAGCGAGTCCCTGCGTTACTTCTCCCGGCTCAAACGCCTTTTTTCTGTATTAAAAATAAAAAAGGCAAAACGGTCAGAGCTATCCTCTGAGGCGTCTTTGCCTTTGATGTCGGGTACTATACTCTCATCGCACCGACTTGTCAAGCCCTTTTTTCGTGTTTATTTGATTTTTCCTCTTTTTATCCAGCCTAAACCATTGACAAACAGGGCGTGTATGCTGTAATATTTCGCCTGTGAACGCAGGCGTTCATCGGTGGAGCTGTGCCCTTTCCGATGGGCGTTAAACTTTTTCAGATAATTGTCGAAAGAGAGTGTGCAGATGAAGTACACCGCGCAAGAGGTAATGGAATACGTCCGTCAGGCAGATGTGAAGTTCATCCGCCTCGCGTTCTGCGACGCTTACGGACGGCAGAAGAATATCGCCGTCATGCCGTCGGAGCTTGAGCGGGCGTTTGACGGCGGCATCGCGTTTGACGCTTCGGCGGTCGCAGGCTTCGGCGGCACTGTGCGCTCCGACCTTTTTCTCCACCCGGATGCGGGGACGCTCGTCGGGCTCCCGTGGCGGCCGGAGACGGGGCGCGTCGTGCGTATGTTCTGCGACGTGACCCACCCCGACGGTACACCCTCCGCCGGCGACACGCGCGCCCTTTTGAAGCGCACCGCCGCAAAGGCGGAGGCGCGCGGGCTGCGCTTTGCCTTCGGACCTGAGATGGAGTTTTATCTTTTCAAAAACGGACCTGACGGGGAGTACACCGCCACACCCTGCGACTGCGCCGGATATATGGACATTGCGCCCGACGACAAGGGCGAGAATATCCGCCGCGAGGTCTGCCTCATCCTTGAGCAGATGGGCATCCGCCCGGAAAGCTCGCACCACGAGGAGGGACCGGGGCAAAACGAGATAGACTTCCGCTACTCCGACCCCGTCACTGCGGCGGACAATGCCGTCACGTTCCGCTCGGTGGTCAAGACCGTCGCCGCGGGCTACGGGCTGACGGCGGACTTCACGCCCAAGCCCATTGCCGACCGTCCGGGCAGCGGCATGCACGTCAACTTCTCCGTCAAATCCTCGGACGGCGCGGACATTATGCCGCAGGTCATCGCCGGGGTCATGGACAATATCGCGGATATGACGGTGTTCCTCAACCCGTCGGACGGCTCATATCTCCGCCTCGGCGGGGCTAAAGCCCCCGGATATATCACGTGGTCGAGCGAGAACCGCTCCCAGCTTATCCGCATTCCCGCCGCAAGTGGGGAATTTCGGCGCGCAGAGCTGCGCTCGCCCGACCCGGGCGCGAACCCGTATATCGCCTTTGCGCTGATAATAAGCGCGGGGCTGTACGGCGTGGACAAGCTGCTCACCCTGCCGGAGAGCACGGACATGAACCTCTATGCCGCCGATGAGGGCACGCTTGCGAGGCTGCGCCGCCTGCCCGCGTCGCGCCGCGAGGCGCAGAGCCTCGCGCGCGGGAGTGAGTTTATAAAAAGCACCCTCCCGGCGGAGCTTTTGGAGCTTTACTGCGGCTGAGTCAGCGGCACGGCATACGGCGCAGAAGTGAGGTGAGCGCGTTTGGTATTTCAGGAGCGAACATACAGTGTACTGATCGTCTCGGCATCGGACAGCTTTAATAACGCGCTGACGGATCTGCTTCCCATCACGGACTATTGGCCCGTCAGCACCGTCAAGAGCACGGCTGCCGCGCGGCGCGCGATGCTGGAGCGGGAGTATGACCTCATCGTGGTCAACACGCCGCTGCCGGATGAATACGGCTCGCGCTTTGCCATGGACGTGTGCGCCGCCACAAGCGCCGGCGTGCTGCTGCTCGTGAAGAACGAGCAGTTTGACGAGGTGTATTCCCGCGTGATGGAGCACGGCGTGCTCACGCTGGCAAAGCCCACGTCCTCCCAGATGATTGCCCAGTCCATGCGCACGGCGTGCACCATGCGCGAGCGTATGCGCATGGCGGAGGAGAAGCAGCAGACCGTGGAGGACAAAATAAACGAGATACGCCTTGTCAACCATGCAAAATGGCTCTTGATAGAGTGCCTGAGCATGACGGAGGCAGAGGCGCAGAGATATATCGAAAAACAGGCGATGGATGCTCGTATCTCCAAAAAGGAAATGGCAGAAAGCATAATCAGGACTTACGAATAACTCAAGAAGGGATGAATGAGATGACAAAGTACATTTTTGTGACGGGCGGCGTTGTGTCCGGGCTTGGCAAGGGCATCACTGCCGCTTCGCTCGGTCGTCTGCTGAAAATGCGGGGGCTGAAGGTCGCCGCGCAGAAGCTCGACCCCTATATCAACGTTGACCCCGGCACGATGAGCCCGTATCAGCACGGCGAGGTGTATGTCACCGAGGACGGCGCGGAGACGGATCTTGACCTCGGTCACTATGAGCGCTTTATCGACGAGAATCTCAACAAGTTCTCCAACCTCACCACCGGCAAGGTCTATTGGAACGTGCTCAACAAGGAGCGCCGCGGCGAATATCTCGGCTCGACGGTGCAGGTCATCCCTCACATCACAAACGAAATAAAGGATTTTGTGTACCGCGTCGGCAACGAGACGAATGCGGATGTGGTCATCACAGAAATCGGCGGCACTATCGGTGACATCGAATCCCAGCCCTTTATCGAGGCGGCGAGACAAGTCTCATTGGAGGTGGGACGGGAAAACAGCCTCTTCATACATGTCACGCTGGTGCCGTTTTTGCGCGGCTCGGACGAGCACAAGACAAAGCCCACACAGCACTCCGTCAAGGAGCTTCAGGGCATGGGTGTCAGCCCGAACATCATCGTGCTGCGCTGCGACGAGCCGCTGGAGGAGTCGATATTCAAGAAGATATCCATGTTCTGCAACGTCAAGCCCGACTGCGTGATAGAGAACATCACTCTGCCGTTTTTGTACGAAGCGCCGCTCATGCTGGAGGCGGAGAATTTCTCCTCTGTCGTCTGCCGTGAGCTTGGCATAGATGCCCCCGCGCCCGACGTTGCCGAGTGGACAAATCTTGTCGAGCGGATAAAGAACCGCAAGGGCGAGGTGGAGATCGGTCTTGTCGGCAAATATGTGCAGCTTCACGATGCATATCTCTCCGTCAACGAGGCGCTCTCCCATGCGGGCTATGAGCTGGACACCGCCGTGCACGTCAAGTGGATAGACTCCGAGACTATCACCGAGGCAAATTATACCGAGGCGCTCTCCGGGCTGGACGGTATTCTCGTCCCCGGCGGGTTCGGCAGCAGAGGCATTCCCGGCATGATCCTCGCCGCACGCTATGCCCGCGAGAACAACATCCCGTACTTCGGCATCTGCCTTGGCATGCAGGTCGCCGTTATCGAGTACGCGCGCGACGTTGCCGGGATAAAGCGGGCGGACTCCGGCGAGTTTGACGAGCTTTGCCCCGATAAGGTCATTGACTTTATGCCCGGTCAGAGCAACGATATAGACAAGGGTGGCACGCTCCGCCTCGGCGCTTACCCCTGCGCCATAAAGGAGGGGACGACCATGCAGCGCTGCTACGGCGCGCTTGAAATATCCGAGCGCCACCGCCACCGTTACGAGTTCAACAACGACTACCGCGAGGTGCTCACCGCCCACGGGCTGACGCTCTCCGGACTCTCACCGGACGGACGGCTTGTGGAGACCGTGGAGCTGACCGACCGCCCGTTCTATGTGGGCGTGCAGTTCCACCCCGAATTTAAGTCAAGACCCAACAAGGCGCACCCGCTCTTCCGCGGCTTCATTGCCGCCGCGAAGGACGAGCATGAAAGGAGAGCAAAATAATGTGCGGGATCGTCGGCTTCACAGGCACGCAGCAGGCAGCGCCCGTGCTTCTGGCGGGGCTGAAAAGGCTGGAATACCGCGGGTATGACTCTGCCGGCATCGCCGTGCAGGACGCGGACAGGATAAACACCTTCAAATGCAGCGGTCTGCTGGAAAATCTCTTCAAGCTGACCGACGGCGGCGCGAGCGTGCACGGCGTGTGCGGCATCGGGCACACCCGCTGGGCGACGCACGGCGCGCCCACCACCACGAACGCCCATCCCCACGTATCCAATGACGGGCACTTCGCCGTCGTGCATAACGGCATAATCGAAAACTACGCCGAGCTGCGCGAGGAGCTGCGCACCAAGGGCTTCATCTTCCACAGCGAGACGGACACCGAGGTCATTGTCAATCTCCTTGAGCTGTACTATGACGGCAGCCTCAAGCGCGCCGTCATGAAAACCGTCGCCCGCCTTGAGGGCTCGTATGCCATCGGCGTTGTGTGCGACGAGTGCCCCGGTGAGCTTTTCGCCGTCAAGAACGGCTGCCCGCTTATTCTCGGCATAGGCGCGGGGGAGAATTTCTTCGCCTCCGATGTCACCGCCATCATCGGGCATACCCGTACGGTCATTTACCTTGAGGAGGGCGATATTGCCAGCCTCACGCCGGAGGACATCACCGTCTACGATGCCGCCGGACGCGAGGTGCACCGCGAAGCGTCGCGCGTGCTGTGGAACACCGAGGCGGCGGAAAAGGGCGGCTATGAGCACTTCATGCTCAAGGAGATAATGGAGCAGCCCCGCGCCGTCAAGGCGACGGTTGAGCCGCGCATCCGCGACGGGAGAATAGAGCTTGAGGGCTTTGAGCTGAGCGATGAGGAGCTTGCGGATATCCGCCATATCGTCATCACCGCCTGCGGCTCCGCCTATCACGCCGGGTGCGTCGGGCGCTACGTCATCGAGGAGCTGTGCCGCATTCCCGTTCAGGCGGAGCTTGCCAGTGAGCTGCGCTACCGCAACCCGATAATCGACGAGCACACCCTGCTGATAGTCATATCACAGTCCGGCGAGACGGCGGACACCATCGCCGCACTGCGCGAGTGCAAATCGCGCGGCGCAAAGACCCTCGCCATCGTCAATGTCGTCGGCAGCACCATCTCCAAGCTTGCCGACTCCGTGCTCTACACATGGGCAGGACCAGAGATTGCCGTCGCCACCACCAAGGGCTACACCACCCAGCTTGCGGTGCTCGACCTGCTCGCTGTGTATATGGCAAAGCGCCTTGGACGCATCGACGATGCGCGCTATGCCGCGCTTGTGGACGGCATCTGCGCCCTGCCGGAGCGCTGCCAGCGCGCCATCGACCTCAACAGCCGCATCAAGTGCCTTGCGGATATGTATCACACCCAGTCCGCGCTCTTCTTCATCGGGCGCAATCTTGACTATGCCGCGTCGCTGGAGGCATCGCTCAAGCTCAAGGAGATCAGCTATATCCACTCCGAGGCGTATGCCGCCGGTGAGCTCAAGCACGGCACCATCGCGCTCATTGACGAAGATCAGCTTGTTGTCGCGCTCGCCTGCCAGACGCGCCTTTTTGAAAAGCTCATGAGCAATATAAAGGAGTGCAAGGCGCGCGGCGCGCAGGTGCTCGCGCTTGCGCAGGAGGGGGAGCGGCGTATATATACCGAGGCGGACGAGGTGCTCACCGTGCCGCAGACGGACGCACTTTTGCTGCCCGTTCCCGAGATTATACCCCTGCAGCTTTTCGCCTATTATGTCGCGAAAGCGAACGGCTGCGACATAGATAAGCCAAAAAACCTCGCAAAATCCGTCACGGTGGAGTGAGAACAATGTCAGAAGTATATGAAAACCCGCTCTGCAAGCGCTACGCGGGGCGGGAGATGCAGGAGATATTCTCCGACGACCGCAAATTTTCCACGTGGCGCAGGCTGTGGCTTGCCCTTGCCGAGAGCGAGCAGCAGCTTGGACTCGACATAACGGACGAGCAGCTCGACGAGATGCGCGCGCATCTTTACGATATCGACTATGCCGTCGCCGCCGCGCGCGAGCGGGAGGTCAGGCACGATGTCATGGCGCATATCTACACCTTCGGGCTTGCCTGCCCAAAGGCTAAGCCTATCATTCATCTCGGCGCGACGAGCTGCTTTGTCGGGGACAACACCGACGTTATATTGCAGCGTGATGCGCTTTTGCGCATTCGCCGCCTGCTGTTGAGCGCCATTGCCGCGCTTGCGGATTTTGCCGAGAAATACAAGGCGCAGCCCGCCCTTGCCTATACGCATTTTCAGGCGGCGCAGCCCACCACCATGGGCAAGCGCGCAGCGCTGTGGATGCAGGATCTTGTCATGGATCTTGACCATCTCGACTTTGCGCTCTCGCGCCTGAAGCTGCTGGGCTGCCGCGGCACGACCGGCACGGCGGCGAGCTTCCTGGAGCTTTTTGACGGTGACACGGACAAGGTGCGCCGCCTGGAGGCGCTCATCGCCGAGAAGCTCGGCTTCGACGCGGTGTATGCCGTCAGCGGGCAGACGTACACGCGCAAGGCGGATTATTTCACGCTCTCCGTCCTCTCCGGCATCGCCCAGAGCGCCATGAAGTTCTCCGGCGACATTCGGCTGCTCAGCCACCTCAAGGCGGTGGATGAGCCGTTTGAGAGCGGGCAGGTCGGCTCGTCCGCAATGGCGTACAAGCGCAACCCCATGCGCTCCGAGCGCATGACCTCCCTTGCGCGCTATGTCATTGCCGACGCGCTGAACCCCGCCATGACTGCGGGCACGCAGTGGCTTGAGCGCTCGCTGGACGATTCGGCAAACCGCCGCATCAGCATTCCTGAGGCATTCCTCGCCACCGACGGCATACTCACGCTGTATATAAACGTCATCAGCGGCTTGAAAGTTTACCCCAAGGTGCTGGAGAAGCAGCTCAAGGAGGAGCTGCCATTCATGGCGACGGAGGACATACTTATGTACTGCGTCAAAAACGGCGGCGACCGCCAGACCCTGCACGAGGCGATCCGCCGCCACGCCGTCGCGGCGGGGCTTGCCGTCAAGGAGCAGGGCGCGGACAATGACCTGCTCGCGCGTATCGCCGCCGACCCCGCGTTCAACATCACCCGCAGCGAGATAGAGCAGCTTCTACGCACCGACAGCTTCACCGGCATGGCGCGCGAGCAGACAGAGGATTATCTCGAAACCGTCCGTGCGCTGCTGCGCGAGAACGCGGCGTTCCTCGGCGAGCGCGAGCGCGGGGACATCAATGTGTAACGTTTCAATTTCAATACAGGCTGCCAGAGCCAAAACAAGAAAAGAGGATATATTATGTTAACTGCAATTGTGGGAATCAACTGGGGCGACGAGGGAAAAGGGCGCATGGTCGATCTGCTCTCCTCGGATTATGACATCATCTGCCGCTATCAGGGCGGCAACAACGCCGGTCACACCGTCGTCAACGAGAAGGGCAAGTTCATTCTCAACCTCCTGCCCTCCGGCATTCTGCGCGAGACGACCGTCAACGTCATCGGCAACGGTGTCGTCGTCGATTTGGAGCACCTTTATAACGAGTGCGCCAAGCTGCGCGCGGCGGGCGTGAGCATCACGCCGGACAACCTCAAGATAAGCTCCCGCGCGATCATCTGCCTGCCCTATCATAAGCTTCAGGACATTATGGAGGAGGAGCGCCTTGCCGACAAGAAGTTCGGCTCTACCCGCCGCGGCATCGCCCCCGTCTATGCCGACAAGTATATGAAGAAGGCGCTGCGCATGGAGGATCTTTTCCACATGGACAGTCTTTATGAAAAGCTCCGCGACATCGTCGAGTGGAAGAACATCACCGTCACCGGGTATAAGCACGCGGCGGTCAATGCCGATGAGCTGATGGACTGGATAAAGACCTACGGCTCTGCCGCCCTGCCGTACATCTGCGACGTGCCGGAATATCTCTCCGCCGCCGCCGAGAGCGGGCGGAGCATCATGTTCGAGGCCCAGCTCGGCGCTCTGCGCGACATTGACTTTGGCATCTACCCCTACACCTCCTCGTCGAACACCCTCGCCGCCTACGCGCCCATCGGCGCGGGCGTTCCGGGGCTGAAGCTTGACGAGACTGTCGGCATCATGAAGGCGTATTCAAGCTGTGTCGGCGAAGGTCCGTTCACGGTTGAGCTGTTCGGCGAAGAGGGCGAGAAGCTGCGCAAGGCAGGCGCGGAGTACGGCGCGGCGACCGGCAGACCGCGCAGAGTGGGTCCCGTGGACATTCCTGCCTCGCGCTACGGCGTGCGTGTGCAGGGCGCGGACTATATCGCCCTGACGAAGATGGACGTGCTGAGCATTTATGACAAAGTCCCCGTGTGCGTCGCGTATGACATCGACGGCGAGATAACCAAGAGCTTCCCGACAGGCGAGCGCCTCAACCGTGCAAAGCCCGTTATCGAGTATCTGCCCGGCTTCGGCGATATTTCCGCCTGCCGCAAGCCCGAGGAGCTGCCCGCCGCCGCGCGCGAGTATATCAGCTTCCTTGAAAAAGAGGTCGGCTGCCCGATAAAGTACGTCTCCGTCGGCGCGGAGCGTGACGAGTATATTCAGATGTTCTGAGCTTTGGAGGAAAAGTAAGGTATGGCATCACAGACCGTTTTGATTTTGGACTTCGGCGGGCAGTATAAGGAGCTGATCGCCCGTCGCGTGCGCGAGTGCTCGGTGTATTCCGTCGTGCGCTCCGGCGATATAAGCGCAGAGGAGATACGCGCCATCGCGCCCATCGGCATTATCCTCACCGGCGGTCCCAACAGCGTGTACGACCCCGCCTCGCCGCACTGCGACAGGGCGATATTTGAGTTGGGCATCCCCGTGCTCGGCATATGCTACGGCGCGCAGCTCATGGCGTGGACGCTCGGCGGCAAGGTCACGACCTGCGCCACCAGCGAGTACGGCAAGACGAAAATGCGCGTGGACACCTCGTCCTTCCTCTTCACGGGGCTGGATGCGGAGCAGCTTGGGCTCATGAGCCACACGGATCAGATAGACGTACTGCCGGAGGGCTTTGTCTCCGTCGCGCATACCGACACCT
The DNA here is from genome assembly GCA_963629655.1 of Butyricicoccaceae bacterium. Lineage (GTDB taxonomy): Bacteria > Bacillota > Clostridia > Oscillospirales > Oscillospiraceae > Limivicinus. Next base: position 23,633 of record CAVGKI010000009.1, read on the forward strand.
GCCCCAACGCCGCCATGGCGAACTATAAAAAGCGCCTCTATGCCTTTCAGTTCCACCCGGAGGTCGAGAGCACGCCCCGCGGCACTGACATGATCCGCGCGTTCCTCTACGAGGCGTGCGGCGCGGCGGGGGACTATAACCTCAAAAATCTTGAGCAGGAGCTTATCGAGAACGTGCGTGCGCAGGTCGGCGACGCGCATGTCATTCTTGGACTTTCGGGCGGTGTGGATTCGTCCGTGTGCGCCGCGCTTTTGTCCAAGGCGATCCCCGGTCAGCTCCACTGCATTTTTGTCGACCACGGGCTCATGCGCAAGAACGAGGGTGACGAGGTCGAGGCGGCGTTCGCCGGGCGCGAGCTGCACTTCATCCGCGTCAACGCGCAGCAGCGCTTTCTCTCGGCGCTTGCCGGGGTCACAGACCCGGAGCGCAAGCGCAAGATAATCGGCGCGGAGTTTGTGCGCGTGTTTGAGGAGGAGGCAAAGAAGCTACCGCACATCCGCTTCCTCGCACAGGGCACGATATATCCCGATGTTATCGAGTCCGGCGGCAGCAAGGCGGCGACGATAAAGAGCCATCACAATGTCGGCGGTTTGCCGAAAGATATGGGCTTTGACGGCGTTGTCGAGCCGCTGCGCGGGCTGTTCAAGGACGAGGTGCGCGCGCTCGGTCGGCAACTCGGTCTGCCGCGCGCGTTTGTCGAGCGTCAGCCATTTCCCGGTCCGGGGCTTGCCGTGCGCGTCATGGGCGAGATAACCGAGGAGAAGCTCGCAATCCTCCGCGACGCGGATGCGATCTTCCGCGAGGAGGTCAGCCGCCGGCGCATCAAGGCGGATCAGTATTTTGCCGTGCTCACGGATATGCGCTCCGTCGGTGTCGTGGGTGACTTCCGCACCTATGATTACACTCTTGCCCTGCGCGCCGTCCGCACGTCGGACTTTATGACCTGCGAGTACGCGCCCATTTCGCACAAGGTGCTCGGCATCGTCTCCGCGCGGATCGTCAACGAGGTCAAGGGTGTCGGCCGCGTCGTGTACGACATAACCGGTAAACCACCAGCCACGATCGAGTGGGAATAAATTTTTAGTGTTTTCCGAATCCTGAAAAGCGTTGATATTACAG
>CAVGKI010000010.1:0-22226 GCA_963629655.1 Butyricicoccaceae bacterium
ACCTCAAGACCGACCCGCAGCTCATGGGCGCTCTCGGCGCGGCGGAGTACGCCCGCCAGAAAGGCATGAACAAGAAGTAAGACAACTCAAATATTTACGGAGCGCAGTATCATGCCGCGCTCCGTTTTTATATTTTATTCACTTTATTTTTGTGCGGGAATAGGGTATAATCTAAACACCATCAAGGAGGATAATGTTATGAAGCAGTATTTTGAGATAGTCGATGTTATGGCGCGCGAGATACTCGATTCCCGCGGCAACCCCACGGTCGAGGTCGAGGTCACGCTTGACGACGGTACGGTCGGTCGTGCCGCTGTGCCCTCCGGCGCGTCCACGGGTATGTACGAGGCGTGCGAGAAGCGCGACGGTGACAAGAGCCGCTACGGCGGCAAGGGCGTGCTGACCGCGGTGGAGAACGTCAACGGCGAGATTGCCGAGGCTATGGTCGGGCTGAACGCGCTGGATCAGGTGTCGCTGGACAGAATGCTCATCGAGATAGACGGCACGCCCAACAAGACCCGCCTCGGCGCGAACGCCATTCTCGGCGCGTCGCTCGCCTGCGCGAAGGCGGCGGCGGAGGCGACCGGCGTGAGCCTTTATAACTACATCGGCGGCGCGAACGCCAAGACCCTTCCCGTGCCGATGATGAACGTGCTCAACGGCGGGCAGCACGCGCAGGGCTCAAACGTGGATATTCAGGAGTTTATGATAATGCCCGTGGGCGCGAAGAGCTTTGCCGAGGCGCTGCGCATGTGCGCGGAGGTGTTCCACGCGCTCAAGACCGTTGTGCCTGCGTCCGGCGTGGGCGACGAGGGCGGCTATGCGCCGAACCTCGACAGCGACGAGGATGCGCTGCGCGCGCTCGTCGCGGCGATAGAAAAGGCGGGCTACAAGCCCGGCGATGATTTCCGCATTGCCATCGACGGCGCAGTTTCCGACTGGTATAACGACGAGGACAAATGCTACCACCTGCCCAAGCGCGGCACGGTCATGACGAGCGCGGAGATGGTGGACATGTGGGAGAGCTTCGTGGACAAATACCCCATCATATCCATTGAGGACGGCATGGGCGAGAACGACTGGGAGGGCTGGCAGCTTATGACGCGCCGCCTCGGACACTGCATTCAGATTGTCGGGGACGATCTCTTCGTCACGAATGTGGCGCGCATAAAGCACGGCATAGAGCTGGGCGCGGCAAACGCGGTGCTCATAAAGCTCAACCAGATAGGCACGCTCACCGAGACGCTCGACGCCATTCAGGCGGCGCACCGCGCGGGGTGGACGGCTGTCGTGTCCCACCGCTCCGGCGAGACGGAGGATACCACCATTGCCGACATCTCCGTCGCGGTCAACGCCGGGCAGATAAAGACCGGCGCGCCCTCCCGCACCGATCGCGTGGCAAAGTATAACCAGCTTCTGCGCATCGAGGACGAGCTGTTCGACGCGGCGCAGTACCCCGGCATGGACGCATTTTTCTCGATAAAGTTATGATGTAATACACCCTGCACGGGCATTCAAAAATCCGGCAAAAAGATTTTGAATGCCCGTGTATATTATCCCCCGTTGCAGGCAAGAATAGGTATGCAAGCAAAAGATTTACTGCAATGGAGGTCAAAAATATGAGCAGCAACAGCTCCGGCAAAAGGCTGGAGAGATTCTTCACGGGTAAGGGCTTTTACATAGTCCTTTTCCTGTGTGCCGCAGTTATCGGCGTTTCCGCATGGATGATGGCGGCAGGAAATGAGACTATGGCAAACGACGTTGTGAGCGCCGGCAATTCCACGGCGTATTCCGGCAAGCGCGTGGAGACGGTGATAATCCCGCCCGCCGACAGCGCCGAGACGGCGCAGACGGGCAAGGACAGCGTCCCCGCAATGAGCGGCAGCGCCGCAAGCGCCGGCGAGGAGGAGAGCGAGACTTCCGCCGCCACCGGCGATGATACCGTCGCCGCCTTTGCCGATGAGAACACCGCACCCGTGTGGCTGTGGCCTGTCAGCGGCAGCGTCGAGCGCGGGCACAGCACGGAGCGTCTCACCTACGACGTGACGCTGCGCGACTGGCGCACACACAGCGGCATCGACATTGACGCGCCCGAGGGCAGCACCGTCACCGCGACGCGCGGCGGCACGGTCGAGAGCATCGTCAACGACGACCTCTACGGCACGGTCGTCACCATCGACCACGGCGACGGCACCAAGGCGGTGTATGCAAACCTCGCGGACAACCCGCCCGTGAACGTCAGCGACGCGGTCGAGCCGGGGTATATCGTCGGCGCGGTCGGCACAAGCGCTCTCGCCGAAATCGCGCAGCAGAGTCATCTGCACTTTGCCGTCACCGTCAACGGCGCGGGCGCAGACCCGCTGGAATACCTGCAAACGGCGTGATTTTATCCCCCCGCGCATGGCATAATATACGCTAAGGCGCGCCCGAACGGGCGCGCCTTGGCGCGCTTTAGTAAATTCTGAACAAAAAACGCAAAAACACTCACTTTTTTCTTGCATTGCTAAAACTTATGTTCTATAATATCGCGTTGAGTGAAACAAAGTATGGCTCACTGCGTACTACATAGCGGAAGCAGAAGAAAGAACCCCGACACGAAATAATCAAAGGAGAAAACATGAAGAAGAATGATTTAAGAAGGATCATGCTCGTCGCTCTGACGGTCGTGCTGACAGCGTCTCTATGCCTGTCGCTCGCCGCGTGCGGCAGCGGCACGACCGAGAACACACTTGACCCGTCGGCAAGCCCCGCCGCAAGCTCTGCGGTCGTCGTGGAGCCGTCGGCATCCCCGTCGACCTCCCCCGCGCCCATCCCCACCGTTGTCCCAAGCAGCATGCCCTCGGCGTCTCCCACCCCGGCGGCAACTGCCTCCCCCTCCGCAAACGCGCCCTCTGTGACCAAGAACCCGACCGCCGAGTACATAATGGAAGACGGCAAGGCGCTCTTCGTGGCAAAGGCATCGAACTACACCAGCATTGAATGGCGTATCATCAGCGCCGACGGCAAGTATGGCTGCGCGGCGAAGGATGCGCCCAAGTACTTCTCCGGCGTCTCCGTCTGGGGCGACTCGGAGGAAACCCTCGTCATCTACAACACCCCCACCAGTCTCAACGGCTGGTATGTGCAGGCAACTTTCACCGGCAAGGGCGGCACGGTGTACTCTAACCGCGCTCTGCTCTCCGTGCAGCAGAAGAGCACCCAAGTCTCCGCTAACCCCGCAGGCGGCACGTTTGACAAGTCCGTCACGGTCACGCTGCTCGGTCAGTCCGGCGCAAAGCTGAGCTATAAGGTGCAGTACTCCGGCGGCTACACCGCCACCGGCTCTGTCTTCGCCGGGCAGAACATCTCCATCAGCACCGTCACCTCCGGCACAAACTACGCCGTGCTGAGCTTCTACGACGTTTCCAACCCCAGCAACAGCGCGACCTATACCTTCACCATCACCGACAGCTCCGCCTATGTTGCAACCGCACCGACTGCCGACCCTGCAGGCGGCTACTTCGAGGGCGGGCAGACCGTTTCCCTCTATGCCGACTCCGGCGCGACTATCTATTACACGCTTGACGGCAGTGATCCGCACCGCGGCAACATCTACACCGGCCCGTTCTACATTGACTGCACCTGCACCGTGATGGCAGTGGCACAGATGGGCAACACGTACAGCGACATTGCCACTTTCTACTACGAGGTTGACTCGCAATCCTACGGTGTCAGCGCGCCGAGTGCCGACCCCGGCTATGCCGAGACTTTCGATGATTTGTGGATCTCTCTCTATGCCGACCCCGGCGCGACCATCTACTACACCACCGACGGCACCGACCCGCAGTTTGCAGGCAGCGTCTACCAGGGCAGCGTGTACCTGCCGTATTCGCCCAGCATGAGTGTCACTCTGCGCGCCAAGGCGTATCTCAACGGTGTGTGGAGCGCTGACAGCTACTTCACCTATTACTTCAGTGCGCTAATCGGCGACGATTACAGCTATGACTACTACGGCTATGATTACAACGACTACTATTACGACTACTACGATTATGACAGCGGTACCTATTATCAGTACAACTCCGACGGCAGCATTTCGTGGCAGAATGCCGACGGCAGCGGCGGCGGCGTTATCTACGACTGAGCTTAACTGAACATCGCACAAAGGAGCGCGGCAAACGCCGCGCTCCTTTGTGCTCTATCGTCATTTTTCCTCTTTCCACGGGGGCAAAAATATGTTATAAATAAGTTATCTATCGCATACCTGCAAGGAGAATTACGCATTTGGAAACGATAAATCAGATCCTCGCCCGGGAGCTTGACCGGGAACAGACGCACATCGACAACGTGATAAAGCTGCTCGACGAGGGCAACACCATTCCGTTCATCGCCCGCTACCGCAAGGAGCTTCACGGCGCAATGGACGACACGACGCTGCGCACGCTCGCCGAGCGGCTGGAATACCTCCGCTCTCTTGCGGAGCGGAGGGAGACGGTGAAAAACTCCATCGCCGAGCAGGGAAAGCTGACGGAGGAGCTTGCCGCCGCGATAGACGGCGCGCAGACTCTCGCCGCGTTGGAGGATATATACAGACCCTATAAGCCCAAGCGCCGCACCCGCGCGACCGCCGCGCGCGAAAAGGGGCTCGGTCCTCTCGCGGAGGAGATTTTCGCCCAGCGCGCGGATATGCCCGCGCCGGAGGTGCTGGCGGCAGACTATGTGGACGCGGAAAAGGGCGTGGAGACCGTTGAGGACGCGCTTGCCGGTGCGTCGGACATCATCGCCGAGACAATCTCCGACGATGCGGATATACGCAGTGCGCTGCGCCGCTTCATCGAGAGCAGCGCCCTGCTCGTCTCCAAGGCGGCGACGGAGGAGGACAGCGTTTACCGCCTGTATTACGACTTCCGGCAGCGTGTGGACAGAGTGCAGGGGCATCAGGTGCTCGCCGTCAATCGCGGCGAGAAGGAGGGCTTTCTGAAGGTCTCGATAGAGCTTGACCGCGAGCTTGCCCTGCAGCGCGTGCGCCGCGCGGTGATAGTGCCGGGCAGCGCGGCAATGGCATTCGTGCGCGCGGCGGCGGACGACGCTTATGACCGGCTCATCTGGCCGTCGATGGAGCGCGAGGAGCGCTCCGCGCTGACGGACGCGGCGTGCGAGGGCGCGATAAAGATGTTCGCGCTCAACCTCAAGCCGCTTTTGATGCAGCCGCCCGTCAAGGGCAAGGTGACGATGGGGCTTGACCCCGGCTACCGCAACGGCTGCAAGGTCGCGGTCATTGACGGCACGGGCAAGGTACTCGACACCGCCGTGGTCTACCCCACGTTCAGCGAGGCGCGCAAAAAGGACGCGATACGCACGCTCTCCGCGCTCATTCGCCGCTGTGGTGTGGAGCATATCGCCATCGGCAACGGCACAGCCTCCCGCGAGACGGAGCAAATGACCGTTGAGATGCTGCATGAGCTTGGCGGCGGGCAGTCCTACGCCATCGTCAACGAGGCGGGCGCGTCGGTGTACTCCGCCTCGCCCCTCGCGGCGGAGGAGTTCCCGGATTACGACGTGAATCTGCGCTCCGCCGTGTCCATCGCGCGGCGGCTTCAAGACCCGCTGGCGGAGCTTGTGAAAATAGACCCGATGGCGATAGGCGTCGGGCAGTATCAGCATGATATGCCGCAGGCAAAGCTTGCCGAGACGCTCGACGGCGTGGTGGAGGACTGCGTCAACGCCGTGGGCGTGGATATAAACACTGCCTCCCCCTCGCTTTTGCAGCGCGTGGCTGGGCTGACGAAAACCACGGCGAAGAATATCGTCGCCTACCGCGAGGATAACGGCGCGTTTACAAGCCGCAAGCAGATAAACAAGGTGCCCAAGCTCGGTCCGAAGGCGTTTGAGCAGTGCGCGGGCTTCCTGCGCGTGCCGGAGAGCCGGCAGGTGCTCGACAACACCGGCGTGCACCCGGAGAGCTACGACGCGGCGGAAAAGCTGCTGGCGCTGTGCTCGTACACGCTTGCGGATGTCGCGGCAGGCAATATTGCGGAGCTGCCCGCGCGCGTGAAAGCCATCGGCGCGGCAAAGGCGGCGGCGGAATGCGGCGTGGGCGAGCCGACGCTTGAGGACATAGTCGGCGAGCTGATGAAGCCCGGACGCGACCCGCGCGACGAGCTGCCGCCCGTGCTGCTGCGGAAGGACGTGCTGGAGATAAAGGATCTAAAGCCCGGGATGGAGCTGATGGGCACGGTGCGAAACGTTATCGACTTCGGCGTGTTCGTGGACATCGGCGTGCATCAGGACGGACTCGTGCACATCTCGCAGGTCAGCAACAAGTTCATCCGCCATCCAAGCGAGGTCGTGGCGGTGGGCGATGTGGTTAAGGTCGTGGTGCTCGACGTGGACGAGAAGAAGCACCGCATCTCACTGTCCATGAAGCAGGCAAAGCAGTAATGGACGATTTGTATATTATTTGCAGCAAAGGAGGATAACGCAATGGACAAGCTCAACGTATGCCTTATCAACGACTCTTTCCCGCCGGAGATAGACGGCGTTGCCAACGCCGTCACAAACTACGGGCGCATTATCAACGGCGAGTATGGGCGCGCCGCGGTCGTCACGCCGTCGAACCCGGATGCGGACGACAGCGCGTTCCCGTTCGAGGTTCTGCGCTACCCCAGCGTGGATATGACACGCTACGTCGGCTACCGCGCGGGCATACCGTTCTCGGCGGAGGTGCTGGGCGAAATCGAGAGCCGCGGCTTTGACATCATTCACAGCCACTGCCCCATAACCTCCACCATGCTCGCGCGCGTCGTGCGCGAGCGGATAGACGTGCCCGTCGTGTTCACCTATCACACGAAGTTCGACATCGACATTGCCAACGCCGTGCGCGGCAAGCTTTTGCAGGAGGAGGCGGCGCGCATCCTTGCCGAGAACATCTCCGCCTGCGACGAGGTGTGGACGGTCAGCCGAGGCGCGGGGGAGAATCTCCGCAAGCTCGGCTACAGGGGTGATTATATCGTCATGCCCAACGGCGTGGACTTCCCCAAGGGGCGCGTGAGCGATGAGATGATCGCCGAAGTGACGCAGGGCATCGACCTGCCGGAGGGCGTGCCGGTGTTCCTCTTCGTGGGGCGCATGATGTGGTACAAGGGGATAAGGATAATCCTTGACGCTCTGCGCGAGCTTGCCGACGGCGGGACGGAGTTCCGTATGGTGTTCATCGGCGGCGGCACGGATCGCGATGAGATCATAGAATATGCCGAGACGCTCAAGCTCGGCGACAGGGTGCACTTCTGCCAGCCGATACACGACCGTGAGTGCATCCGCGCGTGGTACTGCCGCGCCGACCTCTTCCTCTTCCCGTCCACGTTCGACACGAACGGACTTGTCGTGCGCGAGGCGGCGGCGTGCGCGCTGGGCAGCGTCCTTGTCGCAGGCAGCTGTGCGGCGGAGGATGTGACCGACGGGGTCAGCGGCTTTCTCATCGAGGAGAACGCCCCGTCCATGGCGGCAAAGCTGCGCGAGCTGTGCGCCGCGCCGGAGGCTATGGCGCGTGTCGGCGAGGGCGCGCAGCGGGACATCTACATGTCGTGGGAGGAGGCTGTCGGCAGAGCGTACACACGCTATTTCGCGGTGATAGACAACTACAAGCGCGCGCTGTACCCCAGGCACGAAAAGCTCAGCGACGAGATGTTCAAAACGATGGCAAAATATCTCGACTCCGCCAACCGCGCCAAGGAGGCGCGGCGCCGCGCCGTCGAGGAGCTGCGGCGCAGCTATGACGGGGTGAAGAGCGAGCTGACGGAGGAGCGCGAGCGGCTGATGTACGAAATGCGCATGAACCGCGCCGCCATGAAGGGCGACTTTGACGACACTCGCGCCAAGCTGCGCGAGAAGCTGGAGGACATGAGCGAGAGGATAGATCGGTTTTTATAATGCCGTATACCGAAGTAAAAGGGCTGTGAAGTCCCGCTGAGTTTGGTGCAGGACTTCACAGCCTTTTTTATTATCACGTTATTATTTATTTCATCAATGCTTCCAGTGCGGCGAGGCGCAGGCACAGGCAGAAGATGTTCATCGCCTTGTCCAGCTCGTCCGTCTCCGGGTAGGACGGGGCAATGCGGATGTTCGAGTCGTCCGGGTCAACACCGTAGGGGTACGTCGCACCGGCACCCGTCATCACGACGCCCGCCTCCTTGCACAGCGCGAGCGTGCGCTTGGCAAGACCGGGCTGAGTGAACACGGAGATGAAATATCCCCCGCGCGGGCGCTGCCAATGGGCGATGCCGAGCGGCGCGATCTCCTCTTCGAGACGGCGCAGCACGCACTCAAACTTCGGCGCGAGGACGGCGGCGTGCTTTTTCATCAGCGCGAGAGTGTGCGCCTTGTCCTTGAGATAGCGCACATGGCGGAGCTGGTTGACCTTGTCATAGGAAATTATCTGCACGCCCATGAGCGCCTTTATGCGCTCAAGATTCGCCGTGGACGTGGCGAGCACGGATATGCCAGCACCGGGGAAGGTTATCTTCGACGTGGAGGCAAACTCGTACACCATGTCTGGATTGCCCGCCTCGCGGCAGAGCGTGAGTATATCCTCAAACGGGAGGAAGTCGCCCTCAAACTCATGCACGCAGTAGGCGTTGTCCCACATGAGCATGAAGTCCGGCGCGGCTGGCTTCATCGCGGCAATGCGGTGCACCGTCTCGTCGGAGTAGACAATGCCGTCGGGGTTGGAGTATTTCGGCACGCACCACATGCCCTTGACCGCCGGATCGGCGATAAGCCGCTCGACCATATCCATGTCCGGACCGTTCTCGGTCATGGGGACGGTGATAAGCTCGAAGCCAAAGCTCTCGGTGATCTTGAAATGGCGGTCATAGCCCGGCGCGGGGCAGAGCCACTTCACCCGCTCCAGCTTGCACCACGGCTTTTCCGCGTGGTTGAGCCCATGGGTATACGCCTTGGAGACGGCGTCGTACATCAGCTGAAGCGAGGCGCTGCCGCCGACAAGACACTCCTCCGCCTTGCAGCCGAGAATGTCGGCAAAAAGCGCCTTTGCCTCCGGCAGACCTGTAAGCTCGCCGTAGTTGCGCGCGTCGACACCGCCGGATATGCAGTCGTCCGGCACGGAGAGCACCGTGAGCATATCGCTCACGAGATCAAGCTGCTCACGTCCCGGCTTGCCGCGCGCCATGTTGAGCTTGAGCTGCTGTGCCTTTGCCGCCTCAAAGCCGGCGGTGCAGAGCTCATGCTCGTGCACAAGCTCCTCATGTGTCATTTCGCTGTATTTTTTCATTTTCAAAGCCTCCATATATATCAAATTGCAGTTACCATTTGTTCTCGACCTTCTCGGCAAAGCCGGGGAAGTCCTTGACCTCAATGACCGTGCCGTCGTCGAGCACAGCCCTGCCGGTGAACATGCCGAACACCTGATGCTGGTCGGATTTGATGAGCTTGGCGTCGGTGCACGCGGCGCGGTCGAGCACGGGGACAAAGTCCATTTCAAAGCGCCCGTCGTCCGAGGTGAACGTCCACGGGGACATAAAGTCCCGCTCATTGCCGGGAATGTTGAAGCGCACCTGACCAAGCTTGTGCGCCCGCCCGTTGTAGAAAAGCACGTTCTCGCTCGCGGCGGAGGTGTCGCCGAAGCCATAGCCGATGTTCCAGCCGAACGGCACGCCGCCGACGTGGTAGGACGCGCTGCCCCAGTACCATGTGTTGTGATACGTCCACACGCCACGCCCCCAGTCGAGCACGGCAAAGCTGTCCGACGGGTCGAACTCATACAGCCGCGCGCCGTATTTCACACTGCCCTTGGCGTGCATGCAGTTTATCTTCTGATTATAATAGAAGTGTCCGGGCTTGTCAAACGGGGTGCAGATAACCATGCTGTCCTGCGGCTCGTCGAAAAGCTCAATGCCGGCAAGCAGCGCGCCCTCCGCGCCGAAATCATCCATGCGCGCTGTCAGCACGCGCCGCCCGCTGCCGTCGTTTTCATAGCTGATGGAGTGCTTTTTGCCGCCGTGGCGCACATCGCCAAGCTTGGAGCTCTCCGGCAAGCCGACAGAGCCGAGCGGCATGAACGTCATCGGGCTTTTTGTTATCTCCCAGCCCTCGGCAAAATCGAGCAGAGAGACGGAGTCCAGCCCCATATAGCCGTTGTCCGCCACCGTGAGGGCGAGGGCGAAGCGCCCGTTGTTGATGAGATAATAATCCCATTCCTTTATGCGCGTTTTCGGCGCTTTCACCGCCTTGCGGCTGTAAACGGGGAGAAGCGAGCGCGCCCAGCCGGGCTCGGTAAGCTCGCCTGCTGCATTGAGCAGGGGTATCTCACGGGTTATTTCATGCTGCATTGCTAAACTCCTTTCTTTATCTGCCGTATATCGCGCCCCGCGAACGGCACGCGCAGAAATTCCCCGAGAATGCGGGAGCATATCTGGGGGGTATACCTGCGCTCCAGCTCGTCGTCAGTGCAGTTGGTGCTGATTATCATCTTTTTGCCGCTGATAAGGCGGGTGTTGATGAGGGTATAGAGCGCGCTGACGGACATGGGGGTGTTCATCTCCGTGCCGAGGTCGTCAAGTATCATCAAATCGCATTCGAGCATGTTTTTTACTCGTGCGGCAGCCGCCTGACCCGCCTCAGTGTCGCGGGAAAACTTCTGCTGCTCGAACGCCTCCAGCGCGGCGGAGGCGGAGTCATAGCACACCGAGCAGCCCTTTTCTGCCGCAGTGCGCGCGATGCAGGCGGAGAGATATGTCTTGCCCAAGCCCGTGTCCCCCTGCAAAAGAAGGTTGGAGCTGACGTTGGGGAAGCTCTCGGCAAAGCGGCGGCAGACCTCGAACACCTTTGCCATCGCCTCGCGCGGCACAACGCCGTAGCGCGGGTCAAGCTCGGCGGAATAGAGCGACAGGTCAAAGCGGTCAAAGCTCTCGCTGCCGTGGCGCAAAAGCGCGCCGAGCTCGTTTGTCACCTCGCGGTTGTACGCGCGGATGAGGCAGGCGCACGGCTTTCCGTTGGGAAGTGTGCCCGTGTCGTGACAGCTTTGGCAGGAGTATATGGGGGAGAGATAGTCCCGCGCGAAGCCGTGCGAGATTAAGAGCATTGCGCGTCGCTCCTGAAGCGCGAGATTGTCCCGCTCCAGCGCGGCAAGGCGCGCCTTCATATCCGCACCGCGCGCGAGCGTGATGCGCGAGAGCTCCACCATCTGCGCGCGCAGCTGCGCGTCGATATCCGCTATCTCCGGCACGCGCCGGTATACCAGCGCCTCTCGCCGCTCGCCCTCGGCGGCGTTGTCGGCGCGAAGCTGCGCCAGCGCGCCGCGCGCGCGGGCGAGAAGCCTTCCGTCATAGGTCATATAAACGCCCCGTTTCCAATCAGATTTTATCCAGCAGAGAATCCAGCTCCTCAAAGTCCGACGGGCGGCTGCCGCGCGGGGCGGCTCTGCCCGGCGCGCTTTTCGCGCGCTGGCGGCTGTCCTTTTCCTCTATATCGCGCGGGGTGAACAGCCCCTTTTCCTTCCATGAGAGGATTATCTTGTTCATATAGCTCCAGCGGAGCGCGCCGGTGTTCGTGACCGTGCGGTCATAGGCGATGGCGATGCTGTCCGGGTCAAAGCCCATGTCGAGCCATGAGGAGATGTACTCGCTCTCCGTCTTTGTCGGCTCGCGTCCGGCGATGCCCATGAGGGCACAGACCTGCGCGGCGGTGCTGCGGCGCGCATCGTCAGCGCGGATAAATTCCTCCGCCTGCTCCACGGTCATGATTTCGCGGTTGACCCAGAAGTACGCCTCCTTTTGTATGGCGCGGGCGCTTGGGCGGCGCTGTGTGCCGTAGCGGTGGGTATACTGCTTGGCGCAGTGGTTTATCAGCAGCATTATCACGTCCGCCGGCATGCCGAGATAATCATATATCCCGAAGAGCGTTTTCATGTCCACGCTGCTCAGCGCGCGCCCCATGACCTTCGACGCCTCCGCGATGATCGCGGCAAACTCCCCGTCCTCGCGGCTGCGGCGGACAAGATCCTCCGCCCGGTATTCCGGCAGCTCGTCCGCCGGGGCGGGCGGGATGTGCATTGAGGCGGCAGGGGAGGGAGCGCTTATGTCCTCCGCGCGCGCTTGGGCGCTTGGATGCGCCGCGCCGTTCTCGGAAAGCCCGAGCCGCCGCAGCTTTTCGTCCGCCGCCTCTATCTCGCGCAGGGTGCGGCAAAGGTCGCGCGCGGCGCGCTCGCAGTCACTCTCGCCCGTGCGCAGACGGTAAAGGTACAAAAGCGCGACATCCCCGTCGTGCGCGGCGATGAGCCTGTCGGCGGTCTGCATCGGTATGAAATTGCCCAAAGCGCTCTCTGCCATGAAAACAGCTGTCTCCTGAAAATTTTATGACTTAAATGTAAAAGTAACCGTGACGATAATTATAGCATTATTTTTATCTTGTCGCAATAGGGATAAATGTGCTATAATGCACGATGTATAATTACGTGAGTTATATGCAAATGCATATAAAAGGTATAACAGACAGAGGGAATTGAGTAATGCTTGAGCTTCTTTCTCCCGCCGGATCGCCGGAGGCTGTCATTGCCGCAGTGCAGAACGGCGCGGATGCGATATATCTCGGAATGGGCGATTTCAACGCCCGGCGCGGCGCGAAGAATTTCACAAACGAGGAATTTGAAAAGGCAGTGAGCTACTGCCGCGTGCGCGGGTGCAAGGTATATGTCACGCTTAACACGCTCGTCAATGACAGGGAGATGGGCGCGGCGGTGGATGCCGCGCGCCTTGCCTCCTCGTGCGGTGCGGACGGGATAATCATTCAGGATTTGGGGCTTGTCTCCGCGATACGCCGCGCTCTGCCGGACATTCCTCTCCACGCGAGCACGCAGATGAGCATCCACAACCTCGCCGGCGTGCAGGCGGCGGCGGAGATGGGGCTGACGCGCGCGGTGCTCGCGCGAGAGCTGAGCCTTGAGGAGATAAAATATATCACGAAAAACGCCCCGATAGAGACGGAGATATTCGTCCACGGCGCGCTGTGCTTCTGCCATTCCGGGCAGTGCTATATGTCCAGCCTTATCGGACGGCGCAGCGGCAACCGTGGCATGTGCGCCCAGCCGTGCCGCATGCAGTACTCTCTCGGCGGGCGCATGGACGATTACCCCATGTCGCTCAAGGACAACTGCCTTGTGGACAGACTGCGCGAGATAGAGGAGGCGGGCGTCGCCTGCATAAAGATAGAAGGGCGCATGAAGCGCCCAGAGTACACCGCCATCGTCACGGGGATATACTCCAAGGCGCTCCGTGAGCACCGCCAGCCCACCCCGGAGGAGATGACCATGCTGACAAGGGCGTTTTCACGCCAGGGCTTCACGCAGGGCTACTTCAACGGCGATAAAAAGGACATGTTCGGCGTGCGCGGCGAGCCGGAGGAGGGCACGGAGAAGATATTCACCGTCGCCCGCCGCGCGTATGCCGACGGCGAGCTGCGGCGCGTGCCCGTGCATTTTTACACCGTCGCCGAAAAGGGCGAGCGGATAAAGGCGATTGCCTTTGATGACGAAGGACACCGCGCCGTGACCTACGGTCCCGTGCCGGAGAAGGCGAAAAAGCAGGGACTGACGGACGGGTATCTGATAGAGCAGATGTTCAAGACCGGCGGCACGCCGTATAACTGCGTGGAGAACAGGGCAAAGAGCGATCCGGGGCTGTATTTGGCGGCGGCGGAGATAAACGAGCTGCGGCGCAAGCTCATATCCGAGCTCTCCGCACAGCGCGCCGCCCCGCCGACGCGGCGCAGTCTCGAGCTGCCCGCGCCGCCGAAAAACGTCCCCACCGTGGCAGACCCCAAGCTCATCATTCAGGTGCGCACGGCGGAGCAGCTCACAAGAGAGCTGGCGGAGCTGCGCCCAGCGTACATATACGTGCCGGCGATGATAATGGCGGAAGAGCCCACGCTCGTGCTGCCGTTTGTGGAAAAGGGCTCCGTCCCCGTGGCGGTGCTGCCGAGGATAGTGAACGACGCGCAGATGAACGAGGTATATGCCACGCTGCAAAGACTTTTCGACTACGGCGTGAACGAGGCGCTTGTGGGCAATCTCGGTCAGGTCGTGATGGCGCGGCGCGCGGGAATGAAGCTGCGCGGCGATTTCGGGCTGAACGCCTTCAACTCCTACACGCTGGAAATGCTCAGCGAGATGGGCTTCCTCTCTGCCACGGCGTCGTTTGAGCTGCGCATTGCGCAGATAAAGGACATGGCAAAGCCGCTGGATACCGAGCTTATCGTATACGGGCGGCTGCCGCTGATGGTGTCCGACCAGTGCATAATAAAGGAGAGCGCGGGGCGCTGCGCCTGTCAGACACCGGCGCAGATGGCGGATCGCATGGGCTCGGTGTTCCCGGTGGTGAAGGAATACGGCTGCCGCAACGTCGTGTACAACGCGCACAAGCTGTATCTGGCGGACAAGAAGGAGGATCTTTACTCCGCAGGGCTGTGGGGGCTGAGAATGATGTTCACGACCGAGAGCGCGCGGGAGTGCGTGGAGGTCGCAAAGGGTCATATGGGGCTTTCCGATTACAAGCCCAACGTCCTGACAAGAGGACTGTACTACAGAGGTGTTGACTGATGGCTGTTATACTCGCCTCCGGCTCGCCAAGACGCAAAGAGCTGATGGAGATGCTGGAGGTAAAGGATCTGAAAATAATCCCCGCAAGAGGGGAGGAGCATCCGCCTGTTGGCGCAGGACCGGAGGAGACGGTGAGGGCGCTTGCCCGCGCCAAGTGCGCGGAGGTCGGCGCGCTCGCCGCGCCGGGGGATATTGTCGTCGCGGCGGACACGATAGTGTGGTTTAATGGCAGAATATACGGCAAGCCCCACTCCGAGCGGGAGGCATTTGAAATGCTCACGGCGCTCTCGGGCGCGGCGCATGAGGTGTATACCGGCGTTGCGGTGTTCGCGCGGGGTGAAATGCACGTCGAGGCGGAGCGCACGCGCGTGCACTTCCGCGAGATAGCGCCGGAGGAGATACGCGCCTATATCGCCACGGGCGAGCCGATGGACAAGGCGGGCGCTTACGGCGCGCAGGGGCGCGGCGCGGTGCTCGTGCGCGGCATAGAGGGGGACTTTTTCAACGTGATGGGTCTGCCGCTGTGCCGGCTGGACACGATGCTGAAAAAAGCCGGAATGGAACTTCTGCGCTGATACTGTGGGCTGTAAGGGAGTGGTCGCTCTTTGAAAGAATACTTGAAGAAAAACGGAATACGCATCGGTATCATCGTCATCGCCGTCGCTGTCATGATCGCGTTCGGCTCTGCCGCGCGCAGCGGACAGATAAGCCTTTTGCAGAACGTCACGGGCGTGCTGGAGGCACCGATAAAAAAGGTGCTCAGCTCCACGGTCAACTGGTTCGACACGATATACGGGTATCTTTATAAATACGACTCACTTCAGGCGGAGAACGAATCCCTCCGCTCGCAGCTTGCCGACGCGCAGCAGTCCGCGCGAGACGGTATCGCCGCCTCGGAGGAGAACACCCGCTTGAGGGAGCTTTTGAATCTGCGCGAGAAGCATACGGACTATGAGATGGAGTCGTGCAAGGTGGTTTTGTGGTCGTCATCGAACTGGTCAAGCTCGTTCACGATAAGCAAGGGGCGCAGCAGCGGCATTGAGCTCAACGACCCTGTTGTGACGGAATACGGCGTTGTCGTGGGTCAGGTGACGGAGCTGGGCGAAACATGGGCGACGGTCAGCACGCTTATCGACGTGGATATGTCCATCGGCGCGTACGTCGGGCAGTCCGGCTCGTCCGGCATGGCTGTGGGCGAATTTGCGCTGATGAAGAAAAAGGAAGCAAAGCTGACGTTCCTTGCCGAGGGCGCGCAGATATTCGTCGGGGACGAGGTGCTCACCTCCGGCTCGGGCGGGGCATTCCCCGCCGGGCTGCTGATAGGGACGATCACGAATGTGCAGACGGAGGCCGGCGGACAGGTGGAGTACGGCATTATAAAGCCGGAGTGCAGCTTTGACACGCTTGTGCAGGTCTTTGTCATAAAAAGCTATGAAGTGGTGGAGTAAGCCTTGAATATCAACCTCAAAGAAATGTTTTCCGGCGAAAACATAAAGCGCCTGCTCAAATACGCGCTGTATATGTTCCTCTCGCTCGTGGCGCAGAATATGCTCTTCACCCAGCTTCGCCCGTTCGGGGTGTGCCCGCTGGTGCTGCCGGCGGTGGCGGTGGCGGTGGGAATGTTCGAGGGCGCGACGTTCGGCGCGGTGTTCAGCCTGATAATGGGCGTGTTCGCCGACATGGCGTTTATCGAGAACACCGTCACCTTTACCGTGCTCTTCCCCGCGCTGAGCTTTGCGACGGGCTTCGTGTCGCAGTTTTTTATAAACCGGCGCTTTTTTGCGTTCATGGGCGTGTCGCTGGCGGCGCTGCTCATCACGGGCACGGTGCAGATGCTCAAGACCGCCGCAATGGACGAATGGTCGGGCGCGATGATAGTGACCGTGCTTTTGCAGACGCTCTGGTCGATGCCGCCTGCCGTGCTGGCGTATTTCCCGCCGGCGGAGTGGATAGAGTAAGTATTAACCCGGCGTTCCCCTTTGGAGAAAGGATAAGCAATGCATCATAAACTTGTCAAGGACGGCAGAATCGCGGCGCTGATAGTGCTGATGCTGATACTGCTGACGGTATACGCCTTTGAGCTTTACCAGCTTCAAATAATAGAGGGCGAAAAGTATTATAACCAGAGCAACGAGATAACGACCGAGGAGCGCGCGATAACAGCCGCGCGCGGCAACATCCTCGACCGCTACGGGCGCGTGCTCGTGAGCAACACGGAGGTGTATAACCTCACGATAGACACCACCAAGCTCTTCGCCAACGAGGATCCGAACAAGACGATACTCGACCTTGTGAGCATGGTGGAAAGCTACGGCGATAAATACACCGACGATTTGCCCATCACGAGCGAGCCGCCGTTTGAGTACGACGAGAACATGACCGAAATACAGCGCACCATGCTCAAGGCGTACATCGTCGATAAAAAGTCCGAGCTCAAGGAGCTTGCCGTCGACCCGGAGAACCCCACGGCGGTGGAGCTGATGAGCTATATGCGCACGCGCTATGAGATAGACAACAGCTACTCCGCAAAGGAGATGCGCATGATAGCGGGCGTGAGATATTCCATCAACGTCCGCTACGCCATCAACACTGCCGACTACGTTTTCGTCGAGAACGCGAGCACGAAGCTGATAACCTCTATCATGGAGAACAAGCTTGCCGGCATAAACGTCAACCGCGCCTACAAGCGCGAATACGGCACGGACTATGCCGCGCATATCCTTGGCTACGTCGGACTCATGACGCAGGAGGAGTATGAGAAATACTCCCTGCTCAAATACTCAACGGATGCCTACGTCGGCAAGGACGGCGTTGAATACGCCTTTGAGACGTATCTGCACGGCAAGGACGGCACGGTGCAGGAGACGAAGAACGCCTCCGGCACGGTGCTGAGCACCGTGTACGTTGAGGAGCCGGAGCCCGGCAACCATATATATCTCACCATTGATGCCATATTGCAGGAGCAGACCGAGCGTATTTTGAACGCCGGTGTCAACGACCTCATAAAGACCCGCGCACAGGAGCGTGCGGAGGGTCTTGCGCGCGGCGACTATGACGAGAACATGAAGGACGAGATAACCGGCGCGGCGGCGGTGGTCGTGTCGGTGGACACGGGAGAGCCGCTGGCGATAGCGAGCTGGCCGACCTATGACGTGTCGAATATTATCGAGAATTATCAGGAGCTGCTCAAAACGGCGAACGCGCCGCTTTTCAACCGCGCGCTCATGGGCGCATACGCCCCCGGCTCCACGTTCAAGCCCGTCACGGCGATCGCCGCGCTGAACGCGGGCGTTATAAACACCGAGGACAAGGTCAAGTGTCAGGGCGTTTACACCAAGTACTCCGCCGAGGGCTATTCCCCTGAGTGCTGGATCTGGAACGCGAACAAGAATGAGCATCTGACCCACCCGGAGGAGAACGTCTCCACCGCGCTGCGCGATTCGTGCAACTATTTCTTCTACACGATAGGCAACGACCTCGGCGTTGACTACCTCGGCGAGACGGCGCATGCCTTCAGCCTCGGCGTTTCCACGGGGATAGAGCTGGTCGAGACGACGGGCAACATGTCCAACCGCGAAAACCACTATGACTACGCCGGCTCCGAGTGGCGTATAGGTGATACGCTGCAGGCAGCCATCGGTCAGTCAGACAGCATTTTCTCCCCCCTGCAAATGGCGGAATACGCAGCCACGCTTGCAAACTACGGCGACCGGCACTCCGCCTCCATCCTCAAGACCGTGCGCAGCTATGACTACGGCGAGAAGATATACGAGCGCGAGCCGGAGGTGCTCAGCCATGTGGAATCGGCAGAGTATAACTGGGACGCGATAAAAGAGGGGATGCACCTTGTGGTCAACGACCCCGGCAATCAGGCACTCTATGAGCTTTTTGCCAAGTGCAGCTTCACCCGCGTCGGCGCAAACGGGCAATACGGTGTCAACGGCAAGACCGGGACGGCGCAGAAGGGCGAGGGCATCACCAACGACGGTATGTTCATCTGCTACGCCCCCGCCGACGACCCGGAGATCGCCGTCGCCGTCGTTGTTGAGCGCGGCGGCTCCGGCGCGAACACGGCGTTCATCGCCAAGAACATCCTCAACGCCTACTATGTTATCCGCAGCTACAGCGACTCGTCCGAAGAGGAAATGTCGCTTTTGAAGTAAAAAACGGTTGCAGTTCGCGTAAAGTGTGTTTATAATAGAGCAGGTAGATAGGATATAAGTGAAAAATATATTTTGAGATATAGGAGAGAAGCGTATGAACATTGCATTGATGGCACATGACAGGAAAAAAGAGCTGATGGTTCAGTTCTGCATCGCATACTGCGGCATACTTGCCGAGCATTCGCTCTGCGCCACGCACGTCACGGGCAAGCTTGTGAGCGAGGCGACGGGGCTGCCCATTACGCTCTACCTCCACGCCGACCAGGGCGGCGCGCAGCAGATAGGCGCGCGCATCTCCTTCAACGAGATCGACCTTGTCCTTTTCTTCTGCGACCCGGCGAACCCCAAGGGCTTTGACGACATCAACAAGATAGAGCGCCTGTGCGACCAGTATCAGATTCCCTTTGCCACCAACGCCGCCACGGCGGAGGTGCTCGTGCAGGGGCTCAGACGCGGCGACCTCGACTGGCGCAACATCGTCAACCCCCAGAAGCGCTGAGCGCATCAGCTTTAGAACGATCGAAAGGACCTGCTTGATATGGCAAAGGTTTCACCGCGCACGCTCTCCGGGTTTATGGAGCTGCTTCCCGCAGAGCAGATGAAGATGGAGCGCATGAAGGACACTCTGCGCCGCTGCTACGCCTCCTACGGCTTCGCCCCGCTCGACACGCCCGTCATTGAATCGGCGGAGGTGCTGCTCGCCAAGGGCGGCGGCGAGACGGAAAAGCAGATATACCGCTTCCAAAAGGGCGACAGCGACCTTGCGCTGCGCTTTGACCTGACCGTCCCGCTGGCGAAATACGTCGCCGCGCACTAT
The DNA here is from genome assembly GCA_963629655.1 of Butyricicoccaceae bacterium. Taxonomy (GTDB): domain Bacteria; phylum Bacillota; class Clostridia; order Oscillospirales; family Oscillospiraceae; genus Limivicinus. Next base: position 19,568 of record CAVGKI010000010.1, read on the forward strand.
GCGGAGCTGAGCTTTCCGTTCCGCCGCTATCAGATAGGCAAGGTCTATCGCGGCGAGCGCGCGCAGCGCGGTCGCTTCCGCGAGTTTTATCAGGCGGATATCGACATCATCGGCGACGGTAAGCTCGATATTATCAACGAGGCGGAGATCCCCGCTATTATCTACGACACGTTCACCGCGCTTGGGCTGAAGCGCTTCAAGATACGTGTCAACAACCGCAAGATACTCAACGGCTTTTACGCCATGAACGGCATGAGCGAGCGCGCGGGCGATATCATGCGCACCGTTGACAAGCTCGACAAAATAGGCGCGGAAAAGGTGAGGCAGCTGCTCATCGACGAGGTGAAGATGCTGCCGTGTAAGGCGGAGAATGTGCTCGACTTCATGGCGATAAAGGGCACGAATGCCGAGGTCATAGCCGCGCTGGAGCGCTATCGCGGCATGGACGCGACGTTTGACCAAGGGCTGGACGAGCTTATAGCCGTGACGCGGTATCTGGCGGACTTCGGCGTGCCGGAGGAAAACTTCGCCATTGATCTGACTATCGCGCGCGGGCTGGATTACTATACCGGCACGGTGTACGAGACGGTCATGACCGACCACCCGGAGATAGGCTCGGTCTGCTCCGGCGGACGGTATGACAGCCTCGCCGAGTATTACACCGACCGTGAGCTGCCTGGTGTCGGCATATCCATAGGGCTGACGCGGCTGTTTTACGTGCTGGGCGAGCAGGGGCTGCTGAGTGACGAGGCGGTGAGCGCGCCGTGCGACGTGCTCGTGCTGCCGATGACGGAGGATTTGGGCTATGCTATTTCCGCCGCCGCGAAGCTGAGAAGCGCCGGAATACGCACGCAGCTTTACAGCGAGAAGAAAAAGTTCAAGGCGAAGATGAGCTATGCCGATAAAATAGGCGTGCCGTACGTTGTGTTCATCGGCGAGGATGAGATAGCGGAAAACCTGCTGTCGGTGAAGAACATGCAGACCGGCGTGCAGCGCAAGCTCTCCGCGGCGGACGCGGCGGAGGATATCATATCAGATCTCAACGAGCGTGCGGCATATCCGCTCATCAATGAATGAGTCTATTCTAAATTTTTCAGATAGAAGAGAGGGAGATTTATGTTTCAGTCCCGTACACATACCTGCAATGAGTTGAGGCTCGGCAATGCGGGTGAAAAAGTCAAGCTCGTCGGCTGGATGGAGAACGTCCGCGAGGTGGGCAGCAACTTTGCCTTTGTCGTTTTGCGTGACTTTTACGGCACGACGCAGGTGGTCGTTGAGACGGAGGATATGATGAAGATCGTCAAATCCGTCAATAAGGAGTCCACTATATCCGTCGAGGGTGTCGTGCGCGAGCGCGCGAGCAAGAACCCCAAGCAGGACACCGGCGAGGTCGAGGTCGTGCCGGAGAAGATAGAGATACTCGGCAAATGCCGCTATAACGAGCTGCCCTTTGAGATAAACCGCAGCCGCGAGGCGGACGAGAGCGCAAGATTGAAATACCGCTATCTCGACTTGAGAAACCCTGCCGTCAAGAAGAACATCATCCTCCGCTGCAACGTCGTGGCGGCGCTGCGCCAGGCAATGACGGAGCACGGCTTTTTGGAGATAACCACCCCCATTCTCACCGCCTCCTCCCCGGAGGGTGCGCGCGATTACCTCGTCCCCGCGAGAAAGCACCCCGGCAAGTTCTATGCCCTGCCCCAAGCACCGCAGCAGTTCAAGCAGCTTCTCATGACCTCCGGCTTTGACCGCTATTTCCAGATCGCGCCCTGCTTCCGCGACGAGGACGCGCGCGGCGACCGCTCCCCCGGTGAGTTCTATCAGTTGGATATGGAGATGGCATTTGCCACGCAGGAGGACGTTTTTGCCGTGCTGGAGGACGTGCTGCCTCCGATTTTCGCCAAATTCGGCACGTATAACGTCGCCTCCGATGCGCCGTTCAAGCGCATCGGCTATGTTGAGTCTATGGAGCGCTACGGCACGGATAAGCCGGATCTGCGCATTGACCTGCATGTTGAGGATATAACGGCGCTCACGCGGGGGACGGAGTTTGCCCCGTTCAACGCCGAGGACGCAGTTGTCAAGGCTGTCGCCGTTTCCGACTGCGAGCTGACAAGAAAGCATATAGACAAGCTCTGCACCGATGTGGAAGTTCAGTCCGGCGCAAAGCCCTACTGGTTCAAGGTGGACGAGCACGGAGAGCTTGCCGGCGGCGTGGCGAAGTTTGTCGCCGACCGCAGGGACGCGCTGATCGCCGCGCTTGACCTCAAGCCGAACACCCTCGTGGGTGTTGCCGTGGGCAAAAAGGAGCAGGCGCAGAAAACCGCCGGTGTCATGCTGAAAATGCTGGGCGCGGCGTGCCCGAACCACATGGATAAGGAGCGCTATGAGTTCTGCTGGATAGTCGACTTCCCGATGTACGAGATAGGGGAGGAGTCCGGCGAGCTGGAGTTCTGCCACAACCCCTTCTCCATGCCCAACGGCGGCCTTGAGGTCCTTGAAAAGGCAGAGCGCGGCGAGATAGACCCGCTTTCCATCACCGCCTACCAGTATGACCTCGTGTGCAACGGCGTCGAGCTGTCCTCGGGCGCCGTGCGTAACCACGATCCCGAGATCATGATAAAGGCCTTCGAGATGGTTCGCCTCGGCGAGGACGACG
>CAVGKI010000011.1:0-487 GCA_963629655.1 Butyricicoccaceae bacterium
ACGGTGCACAGTATGCTATTTTGAAATCGTCCCAAGCGAAACTACAGCACGAAAGGAGTTCAAATCATGGGCACAGAAGCCGAACGGCAAGACACCCGGAAAGCGATGGCTTTCGACTTGATAAACATTATTGATGAGAAACCGGAGCAGAAAACTTACACTGCGGAAGAGGTCAAGAAGATAATCCGCGTGTATGTCAGCACAGCAGACCAAAAATAAAGGTTGGGGCGGTAAACGCCCCAACCTAAAAGGAGTGAGGACAACGGCGAGAAAGACCACTACCAGCAACGAAGTTAAAGACCGTTGGAAAGCAGCGCATTACACACGCTTAAATATATATCTTGACAAAGAAACCGCCACGGCATATAAAGCAAAATGTGCTGAATCCGGCTTGACCTTTTCGGACGTTCCAAAAGACGCAATAGAAAAATTTTTAAGTGAAAGCTAAGTATTCACCAACTGTGCAATTACGCTAATTTCCCCAACC
>CAVGKI010000011.1:497-1023 GCA_963629655.1 Butyricicoccaceae bacterium
TCTTAGGGCTTGACGTCATACAAGCTTGTATGCTACCATACAGCCAAGCTAAGGACGGCGGCGAGCTTCCTACAAGGTACATACCAAAGGAGGTAACGCCGATGAGCATAACAGAGACAATCGCATTACTTATGCTTGTTCTTACGGCTATGACATTGGGCGCAAACCTAAAGAAATAGCCGCCCCTTGACCCCCAGCAAAGAAACGGCAATTTCAAGCTATAAACTTGTAGAGTTGGTCGTTTCCTGCTGAGGCCACAGCGGGAAACCGTCCTTAGTGAGATTATAGCACCGAAAGGGGGCAGAAGTCAATAGGAAAAACGAGCAGCGAATCAAAAGCTAGATGGATGAGGGATAATTACAAAACCTATCGCGTAAATCTCCGTTATGATGCAGATCAGACCATTATTGACTACATCGAGCGCCGAAAAGGGCAGGATGGAGTTACCCCCATTATCCGCGAAGCACTTGAAAAGCTTATAAAAATTGACGGTCATTGACCGTCAAAAAATAACGGCACACAAGCT
>CAVGKI010000011.1:1033-22134 GCA_963629655.1 Butyricicoccaceae bacterium
GCTTGTATGCCGACGGAAAAAGGAGCACCGGGAAGCCTCCTGATGCCCCGTCTACCGTTAATCTTCAAGCGTTTTTTGGAAGTCCTCCGCCAGAGATTTAATTATTTTGTCCTTCTCTTCCGGTGTCGCTGCCTCTAGCGCGTCTGTCAAGTCTCTAAGTGCTACCCGAAGAAACGCCTTGAATTGCGCGTCACTCATTTCCATTGCGTCACCCCCTTTTAATATATTCTCGGCAACAGCTCAGCACCCACGCTTGGACGCTTTGTCCTGCCTCTGCCGCCGCGCGCCTGATCTGCTGCCCGTCCTCTTTCGGCAGTCGCAGCATTATATTGTCACGCGTCGCCTGATACCTTTTTACGGCGGCCTTTTCGGCCTCTGTACTCATGGCCTCGCCTCCTTGCCCTTATTATACCCGCATATGTGCTGTGAGTAAACTCAAAAAAATGTGCAAAAATATGAGTTAACTTTTGTTCGTTCTGCCTGCTTGATGTTTTTAGCCCCGCTATTTGCGACCGATATTTGCAATTTCTGTTGTGCCCGCGCAACACGATAAAAGCCCGTAAACCATTGAAAACGCAAGAAAATCCCGCAGCTTCAACAGCTGCGGGATTTTCAAAAACTTGGTGGACGATACAAGACTCGAACTTGTGACCTCCCGCACGTCAAGCGGATGCGCTACCAGCTGCGCCAATCGTCCTTTTGTTTCAAGCAAGGGGTATTTTATACTATATGCGGGCAATTGTCAAGAGTTTTTTTGCCGCTTTTCTTTCGGTTTTGCCCGGCTCGCAAAAAAGGAAGCGCGCTCGCGCTCCCTTTTTTGCAGTGAAGTCAAACACCGGGGTCTTAATCCACGCAGTATACCGTGATGGTCTGCTGCACGCCGAAAGCTTCCACCGTGAGCTTTACGCCGCCGGCGATCGTGCCGATAATGGCGACATCGCAGCTTTGCGTGTCCTCGCTCGGTGTAAGCTGGAGCACCGTGTCGTCACTGACGGACCATGTGAACTTCACGCCCTCAATCGTCAGCGGGTACGGTACGGCGGTCAGCGTCACGACCTCATTCTGGCTCAGATGCATCGTGAACTCAGTGACCGTATTCTCATAGTTCTTGATATCTATCTTCTCCAGCGTCGGGGTCGGGGTCGGCTCGGCAGTGGGCGCGGCTTCGATGGCGGGGATGTTACTCGTCACCGCAACAGGTGCCGTGACTTTCGTCTCCACCTGATCCGCACTGTTAAGGCTCGTCGATACCATGACTATGACCGCAAGGATAACTGCAACAACCAATATCAAACCGAAAATCATTTGCCACTTTGTGTTCGTTTCCGCCCGCTCGTAGGAGGCAGTGCCTCTGACCGTCCCCGGGGTGGTGCCGGGCGTTCTGGAGCTCTGCGTAACTCTGCGCGTGCCGCAGTTGGGGCAGCGGCTGCGCATTGACGAAAACGTCGCCCCGCAGCGGCGGCATTTAACTTCAGGAATCATGCCCATTTACAAGTTCCTCCTCATTCTATGTAACCGCTCCGCAGACGGCAGAGCAATAGAATCATTATGCATAATACATCTTTTTGCGCTTTTCGTCAAGTCTTGCGGTACACTTTTGGGCAAATTGGGGCAATTTTTCGGTCACTATTCCCCACTGCGCCCCCAATTTTCGCTTTTTGGGCAGCGGCGGAGCGGATGTGGTTGTGCATTTTCCCATATCGCCCGCCATCTCGCCTCGCCTCTCTGCACGCAGCAGTTATCATGTACCGAAAACTATTTCGATTGCGCGGTGAATGCCCCAGTTGAGAAAACTGAGCTTTTCTTCGAACGAGTACTGCTTTATATTGCAGAAAATTGTGATATAATGCATGGGATCTTCGAGCACGGATATAACGATGATCTTGGAGTTAATAAAATTCACGCGCATATTAAACAGAAATTCGTCCAGCCGCATCCCGTACGGCATTTCATCACTGCCACTGTTGCGGAAAAGCACAGTGTCGGCATTCACACCGTCCGACACTGTGACGGTGCAGCGCTTCCCAACCGGGCACTCCACCACGACATCATCCCCCTCGGCATATGCGCGGCAGCCGTCGTCTCCGACGCAGCTTATTTCATACCCGCCGAGCGCGGAGGACGCGCCGTAGGCATAGAGCGAAAAGCGCTCCGTTCCCGACGGCTCGATATAGTAGTCATACGCAAAGTCGCCGTCGCCGTTCATCAGCTTTATGAAGCTCTCCCCTGCGTCAAACTCGCCGGAATACGCCTCCAGCTCGGTCAGCCCCGGCGTGTCGCCCTCATACTCGGTGATACGCAGAGTGAAAGCGCGCACATTGTCCGCCTGTGTTTCTATCACTGTCTCCGAGCCGAGCGGTGCGAGCGCGCCGGTGTTCACCGTTTCGCCGTTGTCGAAGCTGATGACCGCGTTGAGAATATTGCGCTCCGAGCTGGGATCGTCATATAGCTTTATGCGCCGTATGCTCTGCGGCGCGTCAAACGTGATGGTCACGGTCTTGTCCGCGTCCTTGGCGGAGCAGCGCCATATGCCGGTGACGTTGTTCTCAGCGTCGAGCACATTGGACGTATCGCCGAGCATGAAATCCGTGAGCACGGCGGCATCTCCGGAGGAAGCGGTCACCTGCGCGCCGTAGCACAGCGAGCCTGTCTCCCGCCGCCAGAACACCTTATCGCCGTTTATAATTCCGTTTACCTTTACGGCTTCGTCCTGTGACCGATGCTCAAGCGCTGCCGTAAACAGACGCGACGAGAGCATGGCGCGCGACAGCGAACCCGCCGACACCGGCATACGCACACGTGCGTTCCAGTCGTATATTCCCGACGCGAAGATGCGCAGCCCGCTCTGCGGGTCTACCGTCGCGCTTATGTTGATTTGATAGAAATCAAACAGTGCGTTATAGGCGGTGCTGTATGCAAAGCCCTTGAACACAAGCGGCTTATAGTCCGTGTCATGCAATATTTCCCCGATCGCTCTGTCGAACATTAGCGCCGTGAGCTGGTGATCCCGATGCTTGTCGCAATCCACGCCGTAGATAACGTCAGGACGGTATTCGAGAATAACGTCCCGTATATCCTCCAGCACATTCTGCCGCGTGTACGCCCGCCCCTCGCGAAACGGCGGGTGTCCGGCATAGGTATATGTATATGAATGCCCTGCATTTGAAGTGACCTGTTTGTCTGTGTTATACAAGGGAATGCCATTCTCATCCTTGCAGGCATCGCCGTAGCCGAGGAAGATTATATGCTCCTCATCTACGCCGAGCACCGCGAGCGCATTTATCGCCTCGTTCAGACGCTGCTTTGCGGGAACACTGTAGTCTCCGTTCGTGGCGTAGACGACATACACCTCGCTGCCGTAGCGGATATACTCCTCTATCACCCCCCCGGCAAGGTTCATTTCATCGTCCTGATGCGGCACAACGACCATCACACGTCTGTCTGCGTACAGTGCCGCTTTACCATTATCGACCTCGCTGTATACCGCGGAGTGGGCAAACACGTACTCTGAGACTGCGAGCACGATCAAGCCTGCGGCAAACACTGCCCAAGCACCGATAAGCGCCACGCGAAAAAGCCGCGGATAAAAACGCGCCATTTCCAGTGCGATACCCGTGCAGACCAGAAATCCAAACCGCAGCACATGCCAAGGTATGTAGTGCAAGGTGAAGATACCTCCGAGAATCACCAGTAGGCAGGCACTCACCGCCGCCAGCAGCGACAGCATTATGTTCTTTCCGCTATAACTCTCCATTTCAAGCACTCCCATTCTCCGAATTTTCACACAACAACAAATTCGGGCAGCGCCGCAGGAGCGGCGCTGCCCTTACCAATTCACGGATTCATCGTATAGTTCGGCGCTTCCTTGGTGATATAAATATCATGCGGGTGGCTCTCCTTGAGCCCGGCAGAGGTTATACGCACAAAGCGGCTCTTCGTGCGCAACTCCTCTATATTATGCGCGCCGCAGTAGCCCATGCCGGAGCGCAGCCCACCCATCATCTGATATATCGTTTCGGACACAGCCCCCCGGTAAGGCACGCGCCCCTCGACGCCCTCCGGGACGAGCTTCTTGTTGTTCTGCTGGAAGTACCTGTCGCGGCTGCCGCACTGCATCGCGCCGAGGCTGCCCATGCCGCGGTACACCTTGAACTGCCGCCCCTGATACACCTCCGTTTCGCCGGGCGCTTCGTCGCACCCTGCGAGCATCGAGCCCATCATAACGACCTTGCCGCCTGCGGCGATCGCCTTGACGATATCGCCGGAATACTTTATGCCGCCGTCGGCAATGACGGGGATACCGTACTTGTCCGCAACCTCTGCGCACTGCATGATTGCCGTGACCTGCGGCACGCCTATGCCCGCGACGATGCGCGTGGTGCAGATAGACCCCGGACCTATGCCGACCTTTACGCAGTCCGCACCCGCGCGGATGAGCGCCTCCGCCGCCTCCGGCGTTGCGATGTTGCCCGCAACGAGCTGAATGTCGGGGAAGTGCTCCTTGACGCGCGACACACTGCGCATGATGTTCGCCGAGTGACCGTGCGCGCTGTCGAGCACGAGCACATCCGCCCCTGCGTCAATGAGCGCGCCGCTGCGGTCGAGCACATCCGCCGTTACGCCGATCGCTGCTGCGCACAGCAGCCGCCCCGCCGCGTCCTTGGCGGAATTTGGGTACTTGAGCACCTTTTCAATGTCCTTTATCGTGATAAGCCCCTTCAGGCGGTAATCCCTGTCAACTATGGGCAGCTTTTCAATGCGGTTTTTCTGGAGGATGGTCTTTGCTTCATCAAGCGTCGTGCCTTCAAGCCCGGTGATAAGCCCGCTCTTGGTCATGACCTCGCCAATGCGGCGGGACATATCGGTCTCAAACTTCATGTCGCGGTTTGTGATGATGCCGATAAGGCGACCGTCCGCGTCAACTATGGGCACACCGGAAATACGGAACTTTGCCATAAGCGCGTCCGCATCGCCGAGGGTGTTGTCCGCACCGAGGGAGAACGGGTTTGTGATAACGCCGTTTTCCGAGCGCTTGACCATGTCCACCTGCTCCGCCTGCGTGTCGATGCTCATGTTCTTATGTATCACGCCGATGCCGCCCTCGCGCGCAATGGCGATCGCCATGCGGTACTCCGTCACGGTGTCCATCGCCGCGCTCATCACCGGCACGTTCAGCCGGATGCTTTTTGTCAGCTGCGTGGACAGATCCACGTCCGCCGGGAGCACGTCGCTCTCCGCCGGTACGAGCAGCACGTCGTCGAATGTCAGACCCTCGCCGATAAACCGCTTGGAATAAAGCTCGTTAAGACCCATATCATGACCTCCATACAATCCATATAATATAAATTTTATCTATTTTATCAGATTATGCTGTAAAGTCAAGAGCCGATTTTTGCCTCGCGCCCGTGCTCGCGCGCATAGTAGAAAATATACTGCTGGGCAAGTCCCGCGTACCCGCCGAGAGATGCCGGGTCAAAGTCCGGCGGGAAGTGCTCGCGCAGGGCGCGGCGCATCCACACGTCTATCGGGAACGCCTCTATATGCCCAAGTCCGAACAACGCCACGCAGTTGGCGACCTTCTCCCCCACGCCGCTGAGCGCTAAAAGCTCGCGCTTCGCGGCGGCATAATCGCACTCTTTGAGTGCGTCGAGCCTCAGACTGCCGTCCGTGACGGCGCGGGCAACCGAGAGTATGTACGCCGCGCGGTAGCCGCAGCGCAGCATGGCAAGCTCCTCCTCACGGAGCACGGCGAGCGTCTGCGCGTCCGGGAATGTATAAAATTGCTCCCCGTCAAGCTCCGAAAGCCCGCCGTAAGCCGCGCACAGGCGCTCGACAATGCCCTTTATGCGCGTGATGTTGTTGCACTGTGATATGATGAACGAGCATAGCGCCTCCCACGGCTCCTGCCGCAGTATGCGTATACCCTGCCCGAATTTCACGCATTCGTCGAGATATTCGCCCCCGTCAAAGCCGCGGCTTATCTCCGCGTAGTCGCGCGCCAAATCAAAGTAGTCCCGCCACAGTGCCTCCGGCGCGGCGGAGCGGATATACACCTCTCCGTTTTCTGCCCACACGCGCGCGGGACAGCCGCGCACCACGCCCAGATATACGCCGTCGGCATCCGCATTCCAGCGGAAGCATTGTCCGCACTCGAAGGTCTTTACTATGTCCAACTCCCTGCACGATGCAAGACGCAGTGTTTCGGCTTGGCTCATGTACTCACGTCCCTGTTTTTATGTGTAATGTCATTATAATAGTCTATCCGCATTCGGTTTTCAAGATTGATTTAGTCACTTGGTTATGGTATAATTCTTTTCTCTGCATCCCATTTGCATCCCAATCCAAAGCCGGAGGACATTTCATGTCAGCTATTTTGTGGACAATCATTCGCGTTCTGGCACTGGGCAGCGCGCTGGTGCTGCTGCCGCTGGGCGTGGGATATGTTTTCTTTCATCGGGGGGAGTTTGACCGCGGCTTCATCTACCTTTTCGGCGTATGCGCCGTGCTGGCGCTGTTCGAGGTGGTGTATCTGCCGTTTTTCGTGATAGGGCGGACGCTGTCGGCAATGACGGCGGTGTACTTCGTGCTCGTCACGGCGGCGGCGCTGCTGGGCTTTTTCCTCAACTCCAAGCACCCCAAGCCCCCCAAGGTGCGCACACCGCTGTCAAAGCGGGAGACGGTTTTTCTTCTTGCCGCCGTGCTCGTCGCGGCGTGGCAGATACTGCGCACGACGCTCGGCGCGGGCACGTGGAACATTGACGATGCGTGGTACCTCGGGCTTGCCAACACCGCGCTCTACACCGACGACATCATGCGCACCGACCCCACCACCGGCTTTGCCTATAATTACTTTGAGCATATGGACGCATACCTGACCTATGTGTTCTCACCGTGGCCGCTCTTCTGGGCGATGTTCGCGCGGATGTTCTCGCTGACGGTGACGGTGCTCATGCGCACGGTGCTGCCGGGCTTTTTCATCGTGCTGTTCTATTACGTCGTCTACCGCCTCGCGCTCTGGTTCTTCAAGGGTGAGCGCGAAAAGGCGCTGTTCGCCCTCGCCGGGCTCGGCGTGTTCTATGAGCTGTGCGCCGTGGCGATGAACCTGCGCTACACATGGATGATATGCTATCCGTGGATGGGCAAGGCGTTCGGACCGAGCATTATCTGTCCGCTTGCGCTCTGGTTTTTCCTTCTCGTTGAGAACGAGCAGGACGCGCACCGCCGCCGTGGGCTGTGGCTGGGGATATTCCTTGCCAATATCGCAGGGTGCATGGTCGCGTCGAGCAGTGCGGAGGTGTCGCTCATGCTGCTGGGCTGCTGGGGGCTGGTGTACGTCCTGCGCACACGCAACTTCGGCGCGATATGGAGGCTCGCGCTCAGCGTCACGCCGAGCCTTGCTCTCATGGGCGTGCACTTCATGCTGTGAGAGGAGGGGACGACCATGCTTGAAAGTCTTAAGGTCATATTTGATGAGACCGCCTCGGTCTACCGCCTCGGCACGCTCGACGGGCGGCTGTTCATTCCGTTTGCCATCTGCTGCATATATCTGCTGCTCTCTCCGGCGGAGGATGACAGACGCGCGCGGGAGTATTTTGTCTACCCCTCGCTCGTGCTGTGCCTTTTCATCTTCAACCCGGTTTTCATACACTACATGATAAAATTCATGCTCGACCCGGAGCGCGTCGTGCGCATATTCTGGCCGCTGCCCATCGGCGGGGTGATAGTGTACTGCGTCATCCGAGCGTTTTACACCCTGCGTGAAAGGCGGAAGCGCGCGGCGCTGCTCGTTGCGGCGGTGCTGACGCTGCTGCTCGTCTCAGACGGCAACCACGCGGGCATCTCGTTTTCGCGTGCGGAAAACCCGGAAAAGCTCATAAAGGGCGCAAAAGAGGTGTGCGACACCATCTATAACCTCGCCGGCGAGAGGGAGACGCGCGTGCTCGTGCCGAAAAACCTCTTCTTCTGGACGCGCGAATATGACGCGCTCATCCTCACACCGTACCAGCACAAGGCGGAGTTCATGTATGACGACGACGGCGCGCTCGACTATGACACGACCGGCGAAAAGGCGCGTGAGGCGGACTGCGAGTTTATTGTCGTTCCCAATGCCGACACCGAGCTGTGCACGCTGGAGGACTACGGCTACACTCTTGCCGCCACCGTCCCCGGCGCAGACTGCACATACTATATATACTGGAGCAAGGGGTAACGAAAATCCGTTACCCCTTGCAATATTTTGGTTTTTACTTAATACGTTATCCCGTTAAAAACATCATCCACCGGCATACCGTTGACGTACTGGCTGCCGGGCTTGCCGCTGACATACAGGCGGCAGTATACCCCGTCGTCGGTGAACATATCCACCGAGCCCGCGCCGTCGCTTCTTAGAAAGCTCAAGCGTGTGCCGGGGGCAAAGGTCGCGGCGGCAAAGGTGCCGCTGCCGCTTTCATCTATCGTCGCGGTGATAAGCTGGCTTTTGAGCGTGAGCGGCTGCGCGCCGTAGAGCCGGTAATAAGTGTCCGCCGACACGGGCATGCCGTCCTCGCCGACAGAGTAGGTCTTTATGCCGGTGAGCGTGCCGAGATATTGAAGCCGTGTGCCCAGCACAAACGAGCCCGGGTCTGTAAGCAGCGGCACGCCGGGGCAGACGGAAGCGTATCCTGCGGCGTAAAGGCTGCTCTCATACTGCATGCCCACGAGGCTTGCACCTGTGCGGTCAAGGCGGTATACGCTGATGTAGCCGTAGCCGGTGAGGTTCTGCGCACTGATGAAAAGGAAGCTCTTCGCGCCGCCGCCGATGCACACGGTGTACGCGGTGCAGTCGGTCATCGGGGTATTGGCGGTGTACTCCCTGCCGTTGACGCTGACGGTGAGGCTCTCTATGCTCGTGCCGTCGTCGGAATACTCGCGGTCTATATGTATGTCGTCCGCCGTACCGTCGCCGTTGAGGTCGTAGTCCATGCACTGCCACTCCGTGAACGGCACCGCATAGCTGAGCGGCACAGCGGTGTAATACTCGCTGAAAATGCCGGGGTATGCGTCAAAGCGGACGGAGCAGCTCATTTTCCCGTCATCAAAATCGGAGAGCTCGCCGGGGCTGAAAAAGAAGCTGAGCCCCTGATAGTCCAGCGTCCATGTGAGGGAGGCGGGGTCGGCAAAATAGGCATTGAGTGCGTCCTCCATCTGCTCAAACCCGGCATCTGGATACTTGGCTCTCAGCGCCGTCTCCAGCAGCGCACGAAGCTGAGCCATATTGGTCACAACATCGCTCACGGAAAGAACACGCCCGGTCGCAGTGTCAAGGTTCGTGCTGTAATAATAGTAATTGCCGTGCACGCCGCCGGAGAAGCTGGTCATGCTGTAAAGTATGCTGACGGCGCGGCTGTCGGCGCGCGGGAGAGTCAGATCGTCATAGCGGTAGAACGTCTCGAACGCCGCCGTGCCGCTCTCGCCGCTGTCGGCGGCATCGGCGGTCTGCGCACTGTCCGTCGATGCGCGGCGGTCATAGTCGTCCGCTGCGGCAGACAAAAGCTGCCCGTAGGCGGCGGTGCTGTTCGCCGCGCCGTCGCTGTTGAGCGAGGCGAGGGCGGAGGCAAGCGCGGGGTATGCCGCCGCGTCCTCATCATCGAGGGACAGCGCGGGGTAGGTCACGGTGCACAGCGTCGTGCCGCCGCGCTCCTCGGTAAGTGTTTTTGCGGCTTTGTAGAAGCGCAGCGCGCTGACACTCGGTGCGGCAGTCTCGTCGGATTCTGACGCGGCAGTCTCGCTTGGCGTGGGCGTAGGCGCGCTCGCGCCGGTCGCGCCGCAGGCGCACAGCAGCAGCATGGCGAGCGCAAGCAGGGCAGAGAGCAATTTTTTCATATCGCACCTCGGTGTATCGGCAGATTTTGCGAGGTCAGTGGGGTGAGGATAAAAGCACATAATTCAATGCTATTATATTATTTCCCCGCGCATTTTTCCATAGCGGATTTGTAAATGATACCGCATGTATAAAGCTCAAACGGTGTCAGATTATTCTTGCGCTGCGGCTAAAACTATGGTAGTATAGTTGTGCAACACAATTCGATATCGGAGCAGGTTCAAGGATGTGTTTTTACTTTGGTAAAAACGCACCCTCCATTTTGGCATCCTCTGGACTTACTCAAATGAATTGTGTTGCAGCAGTGAGGCTGTGCGTTTTTCAGTGCGTGGCTTCGGCTGCGCACTTTTTATTTAGGAGGAAAAGAAAATGAGGAAAGCAATATCCCTGCTATTGGCGTTATGTATGGTGTTCGCTTTGTGTGGATGTGGGAACAGCACGAAAAAAGCCTTTGAAATTTCCAAGGCTGCTTACGATGAAATATCTGAAGCTTACAAAATTACAGAAGAGCTTGGGCATGATCTTTACGAAGGAATCCACGTGGCGATATACGGAACTGACGCGGTAAAGGGCAGCAACGTTCTTGAAAATCTTTCGGAAGAGTGCATAAATATAAGCAGGGAAGAACTCAAAGCCGGACTGAGTTATTCTTTGGCTAAGTACAAATATGAAGAGTCATGGGATGATCTGTCTGCGGAAGAAAAAGATGAATATTCTGAGCTTGCAGAGATTTATGATTTTTCAGATGAACACATATCCGAAAATCAGCGATTCATCGCCTGCTGGACTGTAATACATGCCTACGAATTAAACGGCAGCGTAGCCAAAGCGTATTCCTGTCTGGAATCGGCTAAGGTGCTTATGCGTAAATTAAGCGATAAATATTCCGACTACGAGCATTATCCAAATCTAAAAGGGTTTTACACAACGACAAATTCATACCTTGACGCAATTGAGACATTTAAGATGTCATTTGAAGCATATAAAGACTTGCATACACAATATGAGAAAGAAGCGAGAGATTATAAGGCTGATTTGGATTACATATTTGCAGATTGAAGCAATGCTGCGTTATGCGGCGCTGCCTTAAACAAAACCGTCTGCCCCGGCATCAGCCGAGACAGACGGTTTAATAATTTTATTTCTTCTTTGAGAATATCGAGCCCTTCACCCCGTCAAGCTCGCCGGTGCTTGCCGCGTACTGGCGCAGCAGCTCCTTCTGCGAAGAGGTGAGGTTCTTCGGCACGGCGACGGTGACGGTGACGAACTGATCGCCGCGCCCGCTGCCGCGCAGATACGGCACGCCCTTGCCGCGCAGGCGGAACGTCGCGCCGGGCTGTGTGCCCTCGGGTATGTTCATCTTCACCTTGCCGTCAAGCGTCGGCACTTCGATCTCCGCACCGAGCGTGGCTTGGGCAAAGGATATGGGTTGCTCCAAAAGGACGGAGTTGCCGTCGCGCTCAAAGCGCGCATGCGGGCGCACAATGACGCTCACCAGCAGATCGCCCGCCGGACCGCCGTTCACGCCGGCGTTGCCCTTGCCGCGCTGGGAGATCGCCTGCCCGTCATCTATACCGGCGGGTATCGTCACCTTGATCTTGTGCTGGCGGCGTATTGCGCCCATGCCGCGGCAGGTCTTGCACGGCTGATGGATAATTTTGCCCGTGCCGCGGCACTTGGAGCACGCCGTGCTGGACTGCACCATGCCGAACGGGGTGCGCTGCGTCGTGCGGACGGAGCCCGTGCCCTTGCAGTCCGGGCAGACCTCCGGCGTTGTGCCGGGCTGGCAGCCCGTGCCCTTGCAGTCCGGGCAGGACTCCACGCGCCCCACCGTCACTTCCTTCTCGCAGCCGAACGCCGCCTCCTCAAAGCTGATGCTGACGCTGGTGCGGATATTCTCGCCCTTGCGCGGTGCGTTGGGGTTGGAGCGCTGACCGCCGCCGAAGCCGAAGATATCGCCGAAGCTGCCGAAGATGTCCCCCAGATCGCCGAAGTCGCCAAACCCGCCGAAGCCGCCGCCCGCACCGCCGTAGCCCGCGTTCGGGTCGAACGCGGCGTGACCGAACTGGTCGTACTTCTTGCGCTTATCCTCGTCGGAGAGCACCTCGTAGGCCTCGTTGACCTCCTTAAAGCGCTCCTCGCACTCCTTGTCGCCGGGGTGAAGGTCGGGGTGGTTCTCCTTTGCGGCTTTTCTGTATGCCTTTTTTATCTCGTCGGCGGAGGCATCCTTGCCTACGCCGAGCACCTCATAATAATCACGTTTTTCTGCTGCCATATATACTCCGATCTCGCGTAGGATCACGCGCCATTGAGGCGGGGAAAACTCCTCGCCTCAATGCATTGGAAACTTGGGAAGGTATAATACCTGAAATTACTTCTTGTCGTCGTCAACGACGGTATAGTCCGCGTCGTAGTAGTCCTGACCGCCGTTGTCCGCGCCGCCCTGTGCGCCGCCGGCTGCCTGACTGGGGTCAAAGCCCGCGCCCTGCGCGCCGCCAGCCGCCTGATACATCTTCTCGGACACCTTGTAGAACGCCTGGGTCAGCTCCTCCGTCGCAGACTTGATTGCGGCGGTGTCGGTGCCGGTGAGGGCGCTCTTGAGCGCGGCGAGCTTCGTCTCAACCTCGCTCTTGTCGGCGGGGTCGAGCTTGTCGCCCATCTCGCTAAGCGTCTTTTCCGTCTGGTAGACCATCTGGTCGCCCTGGTTGCGGACATCGACCTCTTCCTTGCGCTTTGCGTCCTCTGCCGCGTACATCTCGGCATCCTTGACCGCCTTGTCAATGTCCTCCTTGGACATGTTGGAGGAGGCGGTGATGGTGATGTGCTGCTCCTTGCCGGTGCCAAGATCCTTTGCGGAGACGTTGACGATGCCGTTTGCGTCTATATCAAAGGTGACCTCGATCTGAGGCACGCCGCGGCGTGCCGGGGCGATGCCGTCCAGATGGAAGCGGCCAAGGCTCTTGTTGTAAGCGGCCATCTCGCGCTCGCCCTGCAGGACGTTGACCTCAACGGAGGTCTGGTTGTCCGCCGCGGTGGAGAAGACCTGGCTCTTCCTCGTGGGGATGGAGGTGTTGCGCTCGATAAGCTTGGTGCACACGCCGCCGAGCGTCTCGATGCCGAGGGACAGAGGCGTGACATCGACGAGGACTATGCCCTCAACGTCGCCGGAGAGAACGCCGCCCTGAATTGCCGCGCCGATGGCGACGCATTCGTCGGGGTTGATGCCCTTGAAGCCTTCCTTGCCGATGAGGGATTTGACCATCTCCTGCACGGCGGGGATACGGCTGGAGCCGCCGACGAGCAGCACCTTGTTGATGTCGCTGGGCTGCAGCCCGGAGTCGGACAGTGCCTGCTTGACAGGACCGCTGGTCTTTTCGACGAGGTGATGGGTCAGCTCGTTGAACTTCGCGCGTGTGAGCGTGATGTCGAGATGCTTGGGACCTGTTGCGTCGGCAGTGATGTAAGGCAGGTTGATGGTGGAGGTGGTCACGCCGGACAGCTCGACCTTTGCCTTCTCCGCCGCCTCGCGCAGACGCTGCATTGCGACCTTATCGCCGCTCAGGTCAACGCCGTCACTCTTCTTGAACTCCTCAACGAGGTACTTGGTGATGCACTCGTCAAAGTCGTCGCCGCCGAGGCGGTTGTTGCCGGCAGTTGCGAGAACGTCGATAACGCCGTCGCCGATCTCAAGAATGGAGACATCGAACGTGCCGCCGCCAAGGTCGTAGACCATGATCTTTTGGTCTGCCTTTTCCTTGTCCAGCCCGTAGGCGAGAGCGGCTGCGGTCGGCTCGTTGATTATACGCTTGACCTCAAGCCCTGCGATCTTGCCCGCGTCCTTTGTCGCCTGGCGCTGTGCGTCGGTGAAGTACGCCGGAACGGTGATGACCGCCTCGGTGACGGTCTGACCGAGATACGCCTCGGCATCCGCCTTGAGCTTTTGCAGTATCATTGCGGAGATCTCCTGCGGGGTGTAGGACTTTGCGTCTATATTGACCTTGTAGTTGGAGCCCATCTCGCGCTTGATGGAGGAGATGGTGCGGTCGGGGTTGGTGATTGCCTGACGCTTTGCAACCTGACCGACCATACGCTCGCCGGTCTTTGCGAACGCCACGACGGACGGCGTGGTGCGCGCGCCCTCGGCGTTGGGGATAACGACAGTCTCGCCGCCCTCCATGACGGCAACGCAGCTGTTGGTAGTACCAAGATCTATACCTATAATTTTGCTCATTTTTATTCCTCCCGTATATGTGATTTGAATACCTAATAAATAATAGAATATATACTAAAACCGCTATTGCGGTAATAGCCGAAATTTAATTTGCAACCTTGACCATTGCGAAGCGAATTACCTTATCGCCGAGCTTGAAGCCCTCCTGAAAGACCTCAACTATCTCGTTCTCGCCCTTTTCCTCGTCCTCCACATGCATCACGGCATTGTGGAACGCGGGATCGAACTTCTCGCCGAGGCTGTTTATCCGCGTCACGCCGAGCTTTTCCATCGTGGCGTTGAACTGCGTCATGGTCATCTCGACGCCCTTCTTGTACGCCTCATCCTCCGTCGGGGTGTTGAGCGCACGGGCAAGATTATCGTACACCGGCAGAAACTTCAAAAGCGTGTCCGCCTTGACATCGCCGTAGAGGTTGTCCTTTTCCTTTTGGGAGCGGCGGCGGAAGTTGTCATACTCGGCGCACAGCCGCAGATACTTGTCGTTGAGCGCCGCCATCGCGGTGTCAATGACCTTTTCGGCTGCCTCCGCCTCCTTTTTCTCCTCGGTCTTTTCTTCCTTCTTTTCCTTCTTTGAGCTCTTCTTTTCCGGCTTCTTTGCCTCGGCTTCCTTGGGCGCTGTCTCCTCGGACTTTGTCTCCTCGGTCGTGACCTCGTCCTTTATCTCTTCGGTGTTCTCCGCCTGAGCTGCGGTGTCCTTTGCCTTCTTATCTGTGCTCATTTGGTTCATCTCCCTTGATTATCAGTTTGTTGTGCAGCCCCTCCGGCGGCGCTTCGCCTCCGCCGAGTCTGCGCGACAGCCCAGCCGCCAGTGCGCCGAGCTTTGCCGCAACTGCGGAATAGTCCATGCGCGTCGGTCCTACAATGCCGATGAGCCCGCGGGTGTTGTCGCCCGCGTCGTAGCTTGCCACCACGACGCTTGAGCCTTTCAGCTCCTCCGCAACGTTCTCCGGTCCTATCAGCACACGCACCTCGTCGCTGTTCATCAGCTCCTCCACCGGCGGGAGGACATAGCCCCCGTTTGAGAGGTAGCTCATCAGCGAATGCGCCTTGTCCGGGTCGCGGAACTCCGGCTGGTTGAGCAGGCGGTTTTCACCGCTGACGAACGCAGAGGGCTTATCCGCATCGGTCAGCACCTCGATGGCGAACGCCGCGATGACGGAGGTAATGCCCATGGTGTCGTCCGCCGCGCGCTCCGCCGCGCTTATCATCAGCGGGGTTATCTGACCCTCGCTCACGTCCGTGAAGCTTGCGTTGAACAGCGCCGAGAGCTTTTTCATCATGCTCTCCGTCACGGAGACGGGCAGATGCACGAGCTTGTTCTGCACGCTGTTGTTTGAGAGCATCACCACGATGATGAACGTGTTCGCGTCCACATAGATGATGTCAAAGCGCTTTATCGTCACCGCCGAGCGCGCCGTCAGCGCGAGCGCGGGGTAATCGGTCAGCTGCGAGGCGAGGCGGGACACATTGTCGAGCGTCACGTCCAGCTCCTGAAGTCTGGCGTTGAGGCGGCGGTTAAGCTCCTCCGTCTCCTCCATACTCATTCGCTGCTTTTCCATCAGCTCGTTGACGTACATTCTGTACCCCATCGGTGTCGGCACACGCCCGGCAGAGGTGTGCGGCTGCTCAAGATAGCCCATGCTCACCAGCTCCGCCAGCTCGTTGCGTATCGTCGCCGGCGAGCAGCCGAGCCCTGCGTGCTCGGCAATCGCCTTGCTGCCGACCGGCTCTGCGGTGCGGATATATTCGTCCACAACTGCTGCAAGTATTCTCTTTTTCCTCTCGCTGACGGTCATTTCCTTACCCGCATTCTCTTCCGGCGTGCCGCTCATTAGCACTCCGCCGCTCTGACTGTTAGCACTCTCTGCTTTCAAGTGCTAATATACCACTCCCGCCTCCCGATGTCAATAGCCTTGCCCGCACGGTTTTATAAAATTCACACTTTGTACACTTTAGGCGTTTCGTGCTGTTTTCAAGCATTTGTGTTTACAATGCGTTCAATTTTTGATACAATGCGTAATAGACAAAGCAGGAGGACAACATCATGCTGCAAGAAAATTTCGGCAAGGTATACGACAAATTCAAGCTTCAGTTTTACCGCAAGGTGTTCGAGCAGGTGCGCGAGCGGGACGGGTCGCTCTCGGCGATGGAGGCGTTCTCGCTGGAGGTCATTCAGATGCTCGGCACTCCCACCGTCGGTCAGTTTGCAGACTTTTTGAACATCTCCCAGTCCAACGCGACATACAAGGTCAACAGCCTCATCAAAAAGGGCTATATCGAGCGGCAGAACTCCCAGCTTGACAGGCGCGAGTATCACCTTATTCTCTCCGAGAAGTATTATAGCTATATAGGGCTGCTCAGCTCCTACGAGAACACCGTGACCGAGCGCATGATAAACCGCTTCTCGCCGGAGGACATCGCGCGCTTCGACGAAATGCTGCGCATAATATCGGACGAGCTTATGCCCGAATGCGACAGATAAATAAATTATATAAGGAAGAATACCAATGAAAACATCCTCTAACGGCTTGAAGCTCAATTACAGGCGCACATTTCTCATCGGCTTCGCGTTCTTCGGCATTCTGCTCCTCTGGCAGGTGTACGACTCGTGGTGTCCCACGTTTCTGACGGACATATTTGCCCGGCGCATGTACGGCATCTCCTCGGCAGAGCTGAAGGCGGGCGACCCGGCGAAGATACTGGAGGTGCAGTGGCTCGTCGGCATCATCATGGCGTGCGACAACCTTGCCGCGCTCATATTGCTGCCCATATTCGGCAACCTCTCCGACAAGACCGTCACCCCCATCGGCAAGCGTATGCCCTACATCCTCACAGGGACGTTTGTCGCGGCTGTCGCGTTCCCGTTCATCCCGCTGTTCTTCCACTATAATAATATTGCGGGCATGGTGTGCATGATGGCAATCGTGCTGATATTCATGATGATGTACCGCAACCCCGCCGTTGCGCTCATGCCGGACATTACGCCCAAGCCCCTGCGCGCCAAGGCAAACGGCATCATCAACATCATGGGCTACCTCGGCGGCGCGTTCGCCACGGTGCTCGGCATCTTCCTAAAGCTCAGCGACTATATCAACGCCGCAGACGAGGCGCGCAGGGTGTGGATAATCGAGCTGCCGTTCATCATCGCGTCCGTGCTGATGGTCATTTCCGCGCTGGTGCTGTTCTTCACGATAAAGGAGAACAAGCTCGCCGAGGAGATGCGCGAGGAAATGGCGGAGGGTGAGCGCCTTGCCGCCGTCGCCACGCCCATTGACGATGACAAGCCCATGTCCAAGGAGAACCGTAGCATGCTCCTCGCCATCCTCGGCGCGGAATTTCTGTGGTTCATGGCTGACAACGCCATCGGCACATACATCGGCAACTACGTTATCTATTACCTCAACTCCTCCTCAAGCGCGACCATGGTGCTCACCATCGCGGGCGGACTTGCAAGCGTGCTGGGCTTTGCCATTGCCGGCGGCATTGCGGACAAAATAGGGCGCAAGTGGACGATCGCCTCCGGGCTTGCGCTGAGCTTTGTAGGGCTTGTCATAATGTGCTTTGTCGCGCCGACCGGCATCGTCACCGGCGCGCACGGGGAGTATGCGTTCCCGGCGCTGCTGTACGCGGTGTGGGCGATAAAGGGCTTCGGCATGGCGCTGGTGCATAACTGCTCGTTCCCGATGGTGGTGGAGCTGTGCTCGTCGAAGAAAATCGGCAAGTTCACGGGGTATTACTATACCGCCAGCATGTCCGCCCAGACCGTCACGCCCATCTTCCTCGGCTTCGTGTTCGACGCGACCGGCGCGTGGCGCGCCCTGCCGGTGTACGCCTCGGTGCTGATACTCTGCTCGTTTGCGGTGTTCTCGCTGCTCGTGAAGAACATCAAGGCGCAGAAGGTCGAAAACGTCGTGGGGCTTGAAGCTCTCGGCGACGATGATTGACGATAATATAAAGGAGCGTCGTGTATGCGGCGCTCTGTTTATTATACTTTTTAATTTTTATATAATTTTTCGCAAAAAATTGACTGCACACCCAATTCGGTGGTAAAATAAACGCATGAGGTAATAGGTTCGTATCGTACCAACATATATGGAGGCAACAGAATGAAGAATTATATTGAACGTGCGGCACACGCCGCGCTTCACGGCGCGGTCATTGGTGCGGCGGCAGGCGGCGCGGCGCTGTTCCTCGTCGCTCCCGGCGCATCGAGCAAGCGGCAGAGAGCGCCGTTTCTGGGCACGAACTGCGCCCATCGCGGGCTGCACAGCCGCGACAAGAGCGTGCCGGAGAACTCGCTGGAGGCGTTCCGCCTCGCCGCCGAGGCGGGCTACGGTATAGAGCTGGACGTGCAGCTTTCCAAGGACGGGCAGGTCGTCGTGTTCCACGATGATACGCTCGACCGTGTGTGCGGCGTGCATGCGCGCGTGGACGAGCTGACGCTTGACGAGCTGCGGGAGCTGCGCCTGTGCGGCACGGAGCAGACCATCCCCCTCTTCACGGAGGTACTGGACATTGTGCGCTGCCGCAGCGCGATAATATGCGAGCTGAAGGACGGCAAGCGCAACCGCGAGCTGTGCGAAAAAACCTACGAGATAATATCCAACTACAACGGCGATATCTGCATCGAGAGCTTTAACCCGATGATCGTGGCATGGTTCAGATTCCACGCGAAGGATCTCCTGCGCGGGCAGCTTGCCCAGCCCATGCGCCGCTACGACGCGGACACCGTGTCCGCCCCGACGGCGTTCGCCCTCGGTCACACGCTCTTCAACTTCATTGCCCGCCCGCAGTTCATCGCCTATCGCATCGGCTTCCGCCCGCTGTCCGTGCGCCTGAGCGAGTACATGGGCGCGATGCGCGTCGGCTGGACCTCGCATGAGCCGCGCAACGAGGCGGGGCGCGACACCGTAATTTTCGAGTTCTATAAGCCCAAGGTGAAATTCAAATAAGCTCCAAGCACGGTGTGATACAAAGAGCTGTAAAAATGTATCAAGGACGCGAGCAAGCGAAAGTGCTTGTTCGCGTCATTGCTTTTCCGAGAAACTTTTTTCACAGCCTCACACGTCACTCGGCGCTTAAATCATACGTCCTGTACTGTATTGCCTCGGCGATATGCTCGCTCTCTATCGCCTCGCTTCCGGCGAGGTCGGCGATGGTGCGCGCAACGCGGAGAATGCGGTCATAGCTGCGCGCGGAGAGGTTCATGCTGTCAAACGCGGCGCGCATAAGCGCTTCCCCGTCAGCGCTCACGGCGCACGCGGTGCGCAGTGCACTGCCGGTGATATGCGCGTTGCACATCGTGCCGTCGCCGGCGTAGCGCTCGCGCTGGATGCGCCGCGCGGCATCCACGCGCTTTTTTATTTCTGCCGAACTCTCCGCCGGGGCGCGCCGCTTCAGCTCCTCATAATCCAGCGCAGGCACCTCGACGATGATGTCTATCCTGTCCAGCAAAGGTCCCGATATACGCGAATGATAGCGGCGCACATCTATCGGCGAGCAGCGGCAGCGCCCGGACGGATGCCCGTACCACCCGCATTTGCACGGGTTCATCGCGCATACGAGCATAAACCGGCTGGGAAACGTCAGCGTCCCCGCGACGCGCGACACCGTGACCGCCCCGTCCTCCAGCGGCTGGCGCAGCACCTCCAGCGCGTCGCGCCTGAACTCCGGCAGCTCGTCAAGAAAGAGCACGCCGTTGTGCGCAAGGCTTATCTCTCCCGGACGCGGCGTTGTGCCGCCGCCGGACAGCCCTGCGGTGGACACCGTGTGGTGCGGTGCGCGGAACGGGCGCTGAGAGACGATTGGGTGCGCGCTGCTCGTGAGCCCGGCGACGGAGTGTATCTCCGTCGTCTCTATCATCTCCTCGCGGCTCATGTCCGGCAGAATGCCTGGCAGGCGCTTTGCCATCATGGACTTGCCCGCGCCGGGAGGTCCGACAATTAAAATATTATGCCCGCCTGCCGCCGCGATCTCGAACGCACGCTTGACGTTCTCCTGTCCTTTCACATCGGCAAAATCCGGCACGGGAAGCCCCGCCGCGTCAAGCTTGGGGCACTCGGAGGGCGCAATGAGCGCCTCCCCTGCAAGATGCGCGGCAAGCTGTGCAACGTTTTTCACCGGGTACACCGCGAGGGCATCGGCAAACGCCGCCTCGCCCGCGTTCTCGGCGGGGACGAAGAAATGCTCCACACCCGCGCGCTGCGCCGCCAGCGCCATCGGCAGCGCACCCGCGACCGGGCGCACCTCCCCCGTCAGCGACAGCTCCCCAATGAACGCGCATTTGTCCAGCGGCGCTCTTATATCGCCGGAGGCGGAGAGTATGCCCACCAGCATCGGCAGGTCGTACACCGTGCCCGCCTTTTTCTTGTCCGCCGGGGCAAGATTGACGGTCATGCGGCTGACAGGGAAGCCGAAGCCGCTGTTTTTTATCGCGGCGCGCACACGCTCGCGCGCCTCCTTCACCGCCGCGTCCGGCAGACCGACAATGTCGAACGCCGGCAGCCCGCCGGAGATGTACACCTCCACCGCCACCTCGTACCCGCCCACGCCGGTCACGCCCATGCTTTTTATTGAGGAAAACATTTACATCATTCCTTTGTGAAAAAGCCGTTGGTAAAATGCTTGCCAACGGCTTTTTAGTATTAATCTTCCAGCTCGCCCACAAGCGCGATGTGCAGCTCATCCAACTGCTTCTGCTCGACGGCGGAGGGCGCGCCCATCATGACATCCATTGCATTCTTGTTCATGGGGAACGGGATTATCTCCCTTATGCTGTCCTCACCGGCGAGGAGCATGACCATGCGGTCAACACCCGGCGCGATGCCGGCATGGGGAGGCGCGCCATAGCAGAAAGCATTGTACATGGCGGGGAACTTGCGCTTTACATCGTCCTCGCCGAGGCGCACCATCTCGAACGCCTTTATCATGATCTCGGGGTCGTGGTTACGCACCGCGCCGGAGCTGAGCTCCACACCGTTGCAGACGAGGTCGTACTGGTCGGCGGTTATC
>CAVGKI010000012.1:0-22043 GCA_963629655.1 Butyricicoccaceae bacterium
CGACCTTGAAGTCCATCTCGCCGTGGAAGTCCTCAACGCCCTGAATGTCGATGAACGTGGTGAAATCGTCGCCGTCCTGAATAAGACCGCAGGAAATGCCAGCGACGGGCGCTTTGATGGGCACGCCCGCGTCCATAAGGGCGAGCGTCGTGCCGCAGATGGAGCCCTGCGACGTGGAACCGTTGGAGGAGAGCACCTCGCTGACCACGCGGATGGCGTAGGGGAAGTCCTCGACCTCGGGAATGACGCACTCAAGCGCCTTCTCCACGAGCGCGCCGTGACCGTACTCGCGCCGCCCGGTGCTGCGGCTGGGGCGCGCCTCGCCGGTGGAGTAGGAGGGCATATTGTAGTGGTGCATGAAGCGCTTCTCCGTCTCCTCCCAAATGGTGTCGAGCTTCTGGCACTCGCTGAGCGGGGCGAGGGTCGCAATGGAGAGCACCTGCGTCTGACCGCGCGTGAACAGCCCGGAGCCGTGCACCACGGGGATAACGCCGACCTCCGCGCCGAGGGGGCGGATCTCGTTCATCTGCCGTCCGTCAACGCGCTTGCCCGCGAGCAGCCACTTCTTGACGACTTTCTTTTGCAGCTTATAGAGTATCTCGTCCATGTACTGCATCATGTCCGGGTGCTCCTCGCCGTACTTCTCCTCGACCATGCTGACCCAGTCGTTCACGCGCGCCTCGCGCACGTTCTTGTCGTCGGTGTCCATGCACTGCTCCATCGACTCGAACTCCCTCTCGACCAGCTCGTCGAACAGCGCCTGATCAAACGCGGCGTGCTCATACTCGAACTTGGGCTTGCCGACCTCGGCGACCATCCTGTCGATGAGGTCGAGCACGGGCTGAAGATGCTCGTGCGCCTGCACGATGCCCTCGTACATCACATCGTCCGGCACCTGATCCGCCTCGGACTCTATCATGACGATCTTCTTGTGCGTGGCGGCGATGGTGGTGATCATGCGGTTGCCGTTGTGGCGCTCCTCCTGCGTGGGGTTGAAGAGGTACTTCTCCCCGTCCCAGCCGAGCACGATGCCCGCGATAGGTCCGTTGAACGGCACGTCGGAGATAGACACGGCGGCGGACGCGCCGATCATTGCGGTGATCTCCGGCGAGCAGTCGCGGTCAACGCTCAGCACCTCGCAGGCAATGACGACATCATTGCGCAGGTCGGAGGGGAAGAGCGGGCGCATGGGGCGGTCGATAAGGCGGGAGGCGAGCACTGCGGGCAGGCTCGGCTTGCCCTCGCGGCGCATGAAGCTGCCGGGGATGCGTCCGACGGCGTAGAGCTTCTCATTGAAGTCCACGGCGAGGGGGAAGTAGTCGATGCCGTCCTTGGGACGGGCGGAGGCGGTGCAGGTGACAAGGACGGTCGTCTCGCCGTACTTGACGAGGACGGCGGCGTTGCAGAGCTCCGCCAGCTTGCCGACCTCCATGGAGAGGGGACGACCCTCGTACATGATCTCATACTTCTTGTAATTGGGGAACTGCTTCTGGGTGATTATCATGTGTATTCTCCTTTTATATTATCGGCACTCCCCAATGCTTAGCACTTGGTCAAACGTGCAGGATGTACGCTTGACCAAATACTAAAACATCGGGAAACGCAGAATTTACGAACAAAAAAGCATGGAGACAATATTAAATTGTCCCCATGCAAAAAACCTTCATAGTCCTCAGTGTGCCAAGGCGCAATTACTTGCGGATGTTGAGCTTGGCAATAATGGCGCGGTAGCGCTCGATATCCTTCTTCGCGAGGTAGTCCAGCAGACGGCGGCGCTTACCGACCATCTTGTACATGCCCAGACGGCTGTGGTCGTCATTGGGGTGCTGCTTGAGGTGCTCGGTCAGCTCGCGGATGCGCTGGGAGAGAATCGCAATCTGGACTTCGGGAGAGCCGGTGTCGCCCTCGTGGGTGGCGTTGTCGGCGATGACCTGTGTTTTGACTTCTTTGGTGATCATAGTGGTTATACCCCTTTCATCAATGTACTATACTACTATACCCTGCGTCTAAGCCATGGGCGGAAAGGACACCGCAACAGCGGCATGACCCCAAGGCTGAGAGCGCGGGCGCATACTGTGATATAATAACATCGGCGCACATGTCTGTCAAGGGGTAAATCAGCCATTTTTATGCCCAAAAGCCGACTTATGATGCCGTCCCCAGAGGACATAGAGCAGCACGGACGCGACGGTCGCAAGCGAGAGAATCAGGAACATATCCCGATACCCCACTGCGCTTATCAGCACGCCCGCAATTCCTCCGCCGCCGCCGAGCCCGATGTCATACGCGCAGAGGAAGGTGGAGTTTGCGCTGCCTCGGCGCTCCGGCGGGGCGATGTGCACCGCCATGGATTGCAGCGCCGGCTCGATGCCGCCGAAGGCATAGCCCGCGAGCACCGCCGCCAAGCAGAAAGTGACCCTCCCCGGCGCGAGCGCGAGCAGCAGGAACGCCGCGAGCATGGCGGCATTGCCGGAGTAGACGAATATGCCCTCGCCGCGCCTGTCGGCAAGCCTGCCTATCGTCACGCGCACGAGCAGCAGCATAACAGCCGTGATGGCAAAGAACACGCCGCCCGACGGCAGATTGAATTTCAGCGCGTAGTCGGCAAGGAAGTTTTCAAGCGCGCCCCACGTCAGCAAAAACACGAGGCAGATAACGGACGCGGGCACGGCATCCGGCTCGATGAGCTCCCGCACGCGCAGGGGCTTTTTCTCCGCGCACGCGGGCGCGGCGGGCTTCATCAGAAAGAGCAGCACGAGCGACACGAGCATAAACCCCGCCGCCGTCAAAAAGAGCGGCACAAACCCGCGCCGCATCAGTGCCAGCCCCAGCGCCGGGGCGAGCGAGGTGGCAAGCGCCGTCGCCATGCCGAAATAGCCCATGCCCTCGGCAAAGCGGCTCTGCGGCAGCGCGTCGGAGGCGAGCGTGGCGCTCGTGGTGTTCGAGAGCGCCAGCGCCGCGCCCTGCACCATACGGCACACCAGCGCCAGCACCACGGCAAGCGTCAGCGCGTACCCCGCTGCGGCAAGCGCGGTCGACAGCGCGTAGCCCAGCGGCATCAGCAGCATTCCGCACAGCCCCGCGAAAAGGACGCTCCTGCGCCTGCCGCAGTCGAGCATCCAGCCGATGACCGGGCGCAGCAGCACCGCCACGGCGGAAAACGCGAACGCCGCCGCGCCCGCGACAGCCTCGTTCAGTCCGAGGACGTTTTCAAGGAACATGGGGAAGGTCGAAAGTATCATGATATGGTTCATGAACACGAGGAAATTGATGAGGATGACGAGCACGAAGCCCCGCGTCCACACCCGGTCGATAGGTTTCATAATATACTCCTTTTGCAGAAAAAATAAAAAACGGGCAGCTAAACAACCGGTCTTATGCCGAGAGTTTAGCTGCTCGTTGCGCTTGAATTTATACAACTTTTCGCGGAAAAAGTCAAGGGTAAAATTTGCGGCGCAAGCATTGTTTATCTCCGCCGCTCCGCTTGACAAACTTCCCGGATTGTGATAAAAAGATACTGCGTGTAGCCAATCAGATTGGTTGCTGCAAAGCGCATTGCCGAGGGGCAGTGCGCTTTTTATTTTTCAGAAAGAGGTATCAAATGTGATCAAAACCAAGGGACAAGGCATGGTATTCGGGCTTATAATGTCATACGCGATGGCGATAGGCATGGAGGTATACAACATTGCAGTCAAAATGGGGTTCGACCGGCAGCCGGGCGGGCTGAGCAGCATGACAAACGCGGTGTTCCCTGCCGCGCTGCGCGAGGCGGCGTACATGGGGCTGCTGGTGTTTGTGTTCTCAAATCTCTGGGGCAACCGCCTGGGCGCGGCGTTTGCCTCGCGTGTGAGTGATGAGACGCGCGATAACGCATATTTCTGCCGCTTGATGCGTCAGGCGGGGACAGTCGCCGTCATGTGCCCGACGATGAGCCTCGCCGCCTCCATACTGTTCAGCGTGATCCTCGGCGGTGCGAGCGCGGCACAGCTCCCCGCAATATGGGTCGGCACTGTGATGAAGAATTTTCCGATGGCGTTCTTTTGGAACATGTTCGCCGCCGCGCCCTTCACCCATTGGATATTCGGGGTGATATACAGATAAGGCGTGCTCTCCCCCTCTTGCGAACTCCCGCGAAAGGTGATATATTAAGGGCACTTTTTCCTTGTGGAGGCTTAATATGAGCGCAAAAAGCAAAACGCTCTCGTTTAACATACAATACGCCGCGCTGCAGGGGGCGTACTGGCTGACGTTCTGCGCGTGTGTGGCGTTCGCGGCGGTGTATATGCAGCACCGGGGGTACTCCAACTCCGTCATCGGCGCGACGCTGTCGCTGGGGAACATCATCGGCGTTATCCTCTCGGCGGTGCTCGCCTCGCTCGCGGACAGGCGCGGGCGCGCGGGACTGTTCGGCGCGCTGCTGGGGCTGCTGCTCGCGGCGCTGGCGTTTCAGGGCATGTTCCTGCTCGTGCGCGGCATGTCGCCCCTCGTGCTGGCGGGGTACTGCCTGTACGTCGCGTGCGTCAACGCGGGCGGCGGACTGACCACACAGCTGAGCGCAGAGCTGGCGTACAGCTGCGGGCATATCAACTTCGGCGCGGCGCGCGGGACAGGGTCGCTGTTTTACTCGCTGAGCGCGACGGTGATAGGGCTGCTGCTGGAGAAGTACACCCCGGCGGCGCTGCCCGGCGCGGCGATATTTGGGCTCGCGGCACAGGCGCTCATCATCGCGGCGCTCGCCGTGCAGCTTCGGCGCGCGGCAGATGCCGCCGGCGTTCACGCCGGCGCGGCTGAGGCGGCAGGACTCTTGGACTTTTTTCGCGGCAACAGGCGCTTTTGCTGTATGATGCTGGGCACGGCGCTGCTCTTCTTCTCGCATAACGTGCTGACGAGCTTTTTTATAAACGTCGTGCGCGCCGCCGGCGGCGACACCGCCGACCTTGGGCGCATCACCGGCTTCATGGCGATTATGGAGATCCCAGTGCTGCTCTTCTACGACCGCTTTACGCGGCGTATCAGCGCCCCGGCGTGCCTGCGCATTGCGGCGGCGGGTTTTGTGGCAAAGGCGCTCGCGTTCGCCCTCGCGCCGAACGTCTCGGCGCTGTACGCCGCAAGCATATTGCAGACCGTGTCCTTCGCGCTCATCACGCCCACGACCGTGCGCTATGTTGAGCTGTACATCTCCGCCTCGGACGCCGCCAAGGGGCAGTCCATTGCCTTCGGTGCGACGACGCTCGCCTCCATCTTCGCCGCGAGCATCGGCGGCGTGCTCTTCGACGCGATGAGCGCGCGCTCGGTGCTGCTCATCGCCGCCGCCGTGGCAGCCGTCGGCGCTGTGGTGACCGTCGCTTTCTCTGCGCCGGAGCACGCGGTGCGATAATCGCATATATTCATCAGCGCCTGACGGAAAACCCGCCGGGCGCTGTTTTTGCGCGCGCACTTGACATGCGCGGCGCTGTGTGATATTATCATGTCATACAAATCATACTTTTCATACTTGCGAAGCTAACGGAGGATATTATGGTCAAACGCAGCAAAGCCCCCGCCAAGGCCGGCGGGGCGGGAGAGGGCGCGGCTCTGCCGATGATGCCGCCCCCGCCGGGGAAGCACGCATGGACGGTCAAGGTCGGCGAAAAGGGGCAGTTTGTCATACCCAAGGAAGCGCGGGAGCTGTTCAACATCAAGCCGGGGGACACGCTCATCGTATTTGCCGACGAGAAGCGCGGCATTGCCATCCCTCCGAAAACCATGTTCACGCAGCTTGCCGCCTCGGTTTTTCCAGACGGCGGGGAGGAGGCATGACGCATGGCGGAGGTGCTGGAGGTATCAGCCCTGACTAAGGTATATCCCGCGTTCACGCTTGACGGCGTATCCTTCACGCTTGCGCCGGGGAAGATAACCGGCTTTATCGGGCGCAACGGCGCGGGTAAATCCACCACGCTCAACGCGCTCTTCAACCGCGTCCACCCCACAGCGGGCGCGGTGAAATTCTTCGGTATGGAGCTTTCGGGGCACGAGGCGGAGATAAAGCAGCGCGTGGGCTTTGTGTCGAGCGGCGTGAATTTTTATGAGAAAAAGAAGCTGAAAACCATCTCCGCCGTGACGGCGGCGTTTTACCCCGGCTGGGACGCGGCGGCATATGAAAAATACATGCGCATGTTCGCGCTTGACGGCGGCAAGACCCCGTCCGAGCTGTCGGCGGGCATGCGGGTGAAGTACGCCCTCGCCCTCGCCCTGTCGCACAATGCCGAGCTGTTGATACTCGACGAACCGACGAGTGGGCTTGACCCCGTGTCGCGCGACGAGCTGCTGGAGGTGCTGATGGCACTGTGCGGCGAGGGCAGAACCATCCTTTTCTCCACGCATATCACCTCCGACCTCGACAAATGCGCCGACAATATCATCTATATCCGCGCCGGGCGCATTGCTGCCGACGCGCCCATGCGCGCCCTTACGGCGGCGTACCGCATTGCGCAGCTTGCCGACGAGAGCGCGGCGCGCGCCCTCCCGTGCCGGGTATACGGAGTGGGGCGCACGCGCGGCGGGTGCACGGCGCTCGTGCGGGCGGAGGATGCCGCGCTGCTCGGCATCGCGTGCCGGGAGGCAAGCCTTGAGGACATCATGGTGCACATGGAAAAGGAGGCGGGGTGAAATGGGCAGACTGCTGATGAAGGAGCTTAAACTGGCGATGCACCCGATCACGCCGGTAATGCTGCTGCTTGCGGCGATGGCGCTCATACCGAACTACCCGTTCGTGGTGATGTTCTTTTACGTGGGCATGGCGGTGTTCTTCACCTGTCTCAAGGGGCGGGAGAACCGCGATGTTGAGTATACGCTCTCTCTGCCCGTGTCAAAGCGCGCGCTCGTGCGCAGCCGCATTCTCTTTGCCGCGCTCTCGGAGCTGGCGCAGCTTGTGCTGCTTATCCCGTTCGTCGCGCTCGCCGGGCGCATCAATCCCGCCGGAAACGAGGTCGGCATGGACGCGAACCTCGCGCTGTTCGCCGTTGGCTTCATATCATACGCTCTGTTCAACCTCGTGTTCTTTGTGAGCTATTATAAGGATGTAACGCGGGTAGGCGCGGCGTTTATCAAGGCGAGCGCCGCGCTCGCCGCTTACACGGCGGCGGACATCATCCTCTGCCACGCCGCGCCGTTCGTGCGTGACGTGCTCGACACCCCCGACCCGGCGCACCTCGGCGCAAAGCTTGCCGCCGTTGCCGCCGCTGCCATTGCTTTTGCCGCGCTCACCCTCGCCGCCTGCCGCATAAGCGAGCGGAATTTTGAGGCGCAGGATGTTTGATTTTTTCCACACACACATAAAACCGCGCCCGACGGGAAACCCGCCGGGCGTTTGCTATACCATGTATGTGTATGTGCTTACGCTTCGCTTATTTCGCCGTGGAGGCTCTGCTTGAACTCCGCCGCGAGGGCGGCGGGCGCAAGTCCGCGCTCCAAAAGCCACATCAGCTTCGTCACTGCCGCCTCGCTGGTCATGTCCCCCGCCGGTATCGCGCCGCATTCGAGCGCGCGCTGTCCGACCTCGTAGGTGGTCATATCCGTCGCCTCGTAAAGGCATTGGCTGCATATTACAACAACGACACCGCGCGCGACAAGCGCGCTTATCTCCGCCACGACATCTCGCCGGAGGAAGTTAATCCCGCCGGAGCCGAACGCCTCTATCACCAGCCCCCTGCACCCCGCGTCGGCAAACGCGGAGAAGAGGCGCGGGTCAACCCCGGGGATGAGCTTCATCAGCGCAACGCGGCTGCTCATGCGCGTTTCAAGGCGGCACGCCTCGCCGCGGCGCGGAGGCAGAAGCTCCCGCCGCACGGTCAGCCCGTGGGCGTTTATCTCCGCCACCGGGGGAAGATTGACGCTTTCAAAGGCGTTGAACGCCGTCGTGCGCACCTTGACGGCGCGGCAGCCGAGGAACACCTTGCGGTCAAACGCGATGAACACGCCGTTCACGCCCGATGCCGCCATTGCGAACGCGCACTGGAGATTGGCATAGCCGTCGCTGAGGATATTGCCGATTGGCATCTGGCTGCCGGTGAGGACAACGGGGCGGTCGATGCCGGGGAGCATGAACGTCAGCGCGGAGGCGGTGTACGCCATGGTGTCCGTGCCGTGGGTTATCACAACGCCGTCGAACGGCGCGCGCATTTTGTATATGCACTCGGCGATCAGCGCCCACTCCTCCGGCTGAATATTGCTGGAATCGAGCGTGAGGAGCGAGTGGACGGTTATATCATAATCCTCACTGCCGGGGAAGCGCAGCAGCCGCGCCTCATTTTCCCCCGGGTGCAGTCCGTGCGCTGACGGCACGGACATTATCGTGCCGCCCGTTGTTATGAGAAGTATATGCTTTTTTTCGTTCATTGACATGACCCCCGTATTATTTATGCTTCCACATCGTGGGGCTTAAGAGTATGAAGAGCGGGTATATTTCAAGCCTGCCCAAGAGCATCACCACCATCATCACGCCGCGCGAGAGGGGGGAGAACATGAGATAGCTCTGCGTGGTGCTGACGAGGGAAAGGCTCGGACCTATGTTGGATATGCACGAGAGCGCGGCTGTGAAGTTCGTGGTGAAGTCATGCCCGTCGAGGGAGACGATAAACGTCGTGAGCATGAGAATGACAAAGTACAGCCAAAAGTAGCAGTACACCGCCTTCGTCGTCGCCGCGTCCACGCGCTTGCCGTCCATCTCCACGCGGCGCACCTCGCGCGGATGGAGAATATGGGCGAGATCCGCCCCCGCCGTCTTGAACAGCAGCATCACGCGGCTGACCTTCAGTCCCCCGCTCGTC
The DNA here is from genome assembly GCA_963629655.1 of Butyricicoccaceae bacterium. Taxonomy (GTDB): domain Bacteria; phylum Bacillota; class Clostridia; order Oscillospirales; family Oscillospiraceae; genus Limivicinus. The sequence goes on from CAVGKI010000012.1 coordinate 8,808, forward strand.
GAGCCCGCGCACCCGCCTATGAACATCAGCAGCAGCAGTATCATGCGCGCATACGCCGGCCACTCCATCGTGTTCACCGTGACGAACGCCGCCGTGGACATGAGGCTGACGGTGTTGGTGAAGGCATGGCGCAGCGCCTCCGCCGTGCCGGAGTACAGCTCACGTATCCCCGGAGTTATTGCGAGCGCGGAAAATAGCATGATGAGCAGACAGCAGTGCAGCTCCTCACTTTTAAGCGCGTCGCGCACGCGCCCGACGAGCGCGAGGTAATACAGGTTGAAGTTGACGCAAAACAGCAGCAGAAACACGGAGATGACCGTCTCTATATATGCGCTGTCGAACGCGGCGAGGCTGGCGTTGCGCGTGGAGAAGCCGCCCGTGCCCGCCGTGGCAAAGGCGTGCAGCAGTGCCTCATAAAAGCTCATCCCGCCCAGCATGAGCAGCACCGTCTCCGCAACCGTGAGCACGGCGTAGATAACATATAATATCCGCGCGCTGTCTCCCGCGCGCGGCACAAGCTTGCCGACCGTAGGACCGGGCAGCTCCGCGCGCATGATGTGCATGGAGTGCTCCCCGCCCATGGGCAGCACCGCCATGATGAAGATGAGCACGCCCATGCCGCCTATCCACTCAAGAAAGCTGCGCCAGAACAGCCCCGCGCGGCTGAGCGTGTCCACATCGTTCACGACCGACGCGCCCGTCGTCGTCAACCCGGACACGGTTTCAAACACCGCGTCGGCATAGCGCGGAATGTCCCCGGAGATGACGAACGGTATCGCGCCGAACAGCCCCATGAGTATCCACGCAAGGCTGACGGCGGCAAAGCCCTCGCGCGCGTAGATCGTGCGTGTGCGCGGCTTTATGCACAGCAGCGCCAGCCCGACCCCCGCCGTGACCGCCATAGCGGCGGCGTAGCCCCGCACGCTCTCGCCGAAGGCTAGAGCCGTGATGAGCGGCAGCAGCATCAGCGCCGCAAAAATGAGCAGCACCAGCGCGGATATTCGCGTGACCATTCTGTAATTCATACGCTTTATTTTGGGAGAGCCGAGGCTCTCCCACCTTTGTTTTTATTTTTTTCGCCAGAGCAGTGGGCTTGCCAGCATGACGATGGGGTATATCTCCAATCTGCCCAGCAGCATCACGACCGTCAGCACCACCTTGGACAGCGGGGAGAATATCGCGTAGTTTCCCATAGGACCGACGAGCGACAGCCCCGGACCGACGTTGGAGATACACGAGAGCGTCGCGGTGAAGGTCGTGGTAAAATCATACCCGTCGAAGGAGACGATGAACCCGCCGGCAAGGAGAATGAGAAGATATGCGAAGAAGAAGCAGTACACCGCCTTTACCGTCGCCGCGTCCACGCGCCTGCCGTCCATGTCCACGCGGCGCACCTCGCGCGGGTGCAGCGTGGCGACGATGTCCGCCCCTGCCGCCTTGAGCAGCAGCATCACACGGCTGACCTTCAGTCCGCCGCCCGTAGACCCCGCACACCCGCCGATGAACATCAGCAGCACGAGGATATACTGCGTATACTGCGGCCACTGCGTGAAGTCCACCGTGCCGAAGCCGGCGGTGCTGATGATGGAGGCGGTGTTGAAAAACGCATGGCGCAGGGCGTTTGCCGCGCCGTAGGTTTTCGCGATGCCCGCCGCAATGGCGAGCGTCGCGGCGGCGACTATGCCGAGGTAAAAGCGAAGCTCCTCGTTTTTCAGCGCCTCGCGCACCTGTCCGATAACTATAAGATAATAGAGGTTGAAGTTCGCGGCGAAGATGACGAGGAACACCGCAATGACCATTTCGATATACACGCTGTTGAACGCCGCTACGCTCGCCGCGCGCGTGGAGAAGCCGCCCGTACCGGCAGTTGCAAAGGCGTGCAGCAGCGCATCGTACAGCCCCATGCCGCCCAGACGCAGCAGCAGAGTCTCAACAACCGTGAGCGCGGCATAGATGATATATAATATCCGCGCGCTCTCGCTCGCCTTGGGGACGAGCTTGCCGACCGTAGGACCGGGCACCTCCGCGCGCATGATGTGCATGGAGTGCACATCGCCCGCCGGCATGACCGCCATGATGAACACCAGCACGCCCATGCCGCCTATCCAGTGCGTGAACAGCCGCCAGAACAGCCCCGCGCGGGTCATTTTCTCGACATTCGGCACGACGGACGCGCCCGTCGTGGTCAAGCCGGACACGGTTTCAAACACCGCGTCTATGTAATCAGGAATGTCCCCGGATATGACGAACGGCAGTGCGCCGAACAGCCCCATCAGTATCCACGCCAGCCCCACGGCGGCGTACCCGTCCCGCGCGCTGAGCTCCTGCGAGCGCAGCGGCATTGCGCGCAGCGCCCCGCCTGCGGCGGCTGTTGCCGCGACGGTTATGACAAAATCCGTCACCCGCTCACCGTACCACAGCCCCACCGCGAGCGGCAGCAGCATCAGCGCCGCGTAGATGAGCAGCACCTTGCCGAGTATGCGGGCGATCATTCTGCTATTCATTTCATGTCCTTTCTATTATATATAACAAAATAACAGGCTTACGCCAGTATATCCTCCAGCCGCTTGACCTTTCCGGCGGCGGCGACGATGATCGCGTGGTCGCCGGCGAGTATGGCGGTGTTGCCGTCGGGGATAATGCTCTTGCTGCCGCGTATGATGCCGCAGATGAGCACGCTCGGGCGCAGCTTCAGCTCGCGCAGCGTCTGCCCTGCGCACGCAAAGCTCTCCCCCACGCGAAATTCCAGCGCCTCTACCCGCCCGTCGGCGAGCTTGTAGAGCGTCTCCATGCTGCTGCCCTCGGAATTGCTCATCGCACGGACGTAGCGCGCAAGCTGCTGCGCGACGAGATCCTTCGGCGAAACTATGCAGTCCAGCCCGGAGCTTTCGAGTATCTCGGTGAAATGCTCACGGTTGACCTTGGTGACTATCGTGCCGACGCGGCACTGCTTGGCGTAGAGCGAGGTGACGATGTTATCCCCGTCGTCGCCGGAGAGCGCGATGAACGCATCTGCCGTGCGTATGCCCTCCTCCTGCAAAACGTCGCTGTTCGTCGCGTCGCCGTGTATGACCGTCGCGTCCGGGATGAGATCGCACAGCGCGTCGCAGCGCTCGCGGTCGCGCTCTATAACGGTGACGGACATTCCGCACTCCTGCAATAGGCTCGTCAGGTACACGGCGATGCGCCCGCCGCCCATGATGAGCACCCTTTTCACCGGCTTTTTATATTTGCCCACAGCGGTGAAGAAGCGCCTCAGCTCCCTCGACGCGCCGGTTATGCTCAGCTTGTCTCCCCCGCGCAGCACGAAGTCGCCGTTGGGGATGAACAGCTCGCCCCCGCGCTCAACCACGCTCACCAGCACCGCCGCCTTTACCTCGTCGTGCAGGCTTTTGAGTTCTATGCCGTCGAGCTTTTCCCCCGGCAGCACGCGGTGCTCCACTATCTCGACGCTTCCCTTGGAGAACACGTCCACACGCGCCGCGCTCGGAAAGCGCAGAATGCGCGAAATCTCCCGCGCGCATTCAAGCTCCGGGTTAACGATCATCGACAGCCCCAGTGTTTCCCTTAAAAATCCCGTCTGCGTCATGTATTCCGGGTCGCGTATGCGCGCGATAACGTGCGCCGTGCCGAGACGGCGCGCGGCAATGCCGCATATCATGTTCACCTCGTCGTTGCGCGTCGCCGCGACGAGAAGGTCAGCCTCCTTTGCTCCGGCGCTGATGAGCGATTCGGGGTTTGTAACGTTGCCCTCTATGCATATGACGTCCAGCGCGTTCGACACCTGATTGATAATGTCGCCGTTCTTGTCTATGACCGTGATATCGTGCCCCTCGTGGGAGAGCGTCTGCGCCACGGCGAAGCCGCTTTTCCCCACTCCGGCGATTATAACTTTCATTTTCGTCTGCTCCTTATCATATCATCATATCAAAAAAGCATTGTTCGGCGCTCCGCGCGCCGCCAGCTGTGATTCTACCACATTCCCCCGCGCTTGTACAGCGTCCTCACTATACAAAAACGCATTTTTGCCGCAAAGACTTTGCAAACGCAATTCATATTATGTTATTGAATCCCCCCACGCCCGTGTGCTATAATAATCATTCAGAATGGCACGGCAGGTATACGCAAATGAGCAATAACAACATAAAATTCGAGGGCTTCGCGCCGAAAACGTCGGAATTTCTGTGGGAGCTGTCGTTTAACAACGAGCGGGCATGGTTTCTCGCGCATAAGGACGAGTTTGAGCAGGTGCTCAACCGCCCGTTCAAGGCGCTCGCGGCGGAGACGCTTGAGCTGATGCAGGCGCGTTGCCCCGGAGGTGATTTGCGGCTGCACGTGGCGCGCATTTACCGCGACGCGCGGCGGCTGCACGGCAGAGGGCCGTACAAGGATCACCTGTGGTTCTCCATAAAGGGGGACGACAAGCTGCTCGACGGTCCGATGTTCTGGTTTGAGATCGGCGCGGCGGATTACAGCTACGGCATGGGGTTTTACAGCGCCACGGCGGCGCAGATGGCGGCGTTCCGCCGCAGCATTGATGCGAATCCCGCCCGCTTTGAGCGCATGGCAAAAAAGCTGGCGCGGCTGGACGGCTTTGCCGTGTCCGGCGAGGAGTATAAAAAGCCCCGCGGCAGTCACGGCGGCGTGATCGATCAATGGTACAACCGCAAGCGCGTGGGGATAGACTGCACGTGCGATTTCGGCGGCGCGCTCTACACGCCGGAGCTGCCCGCGATCCTCGCGGATGCGTTCGCGGCGCTCTCGCCGATGTATGAATATCTCGTTGCGGTCGCCCGCAGCGGAGAGGATGGTTGAATGAAGCAGCCAAAGGTTTCTGTGATAATCCCGGCGTACAACGCGGGGGAATATATAGAGCGTGCGATGAAAAGCGTGCTCGGTCAGACGCACAGTGAGCTTGAGCTTATCGTCGTGGACGACGGCTCGACCGACGGCACGACCGAGACGGCCTCGCGCCTTGCGCGCTCGGACGCGCGCGCGCACGTCATACGTATGCCAAACTCCGGCCCCGCAATGGCGCGCAATCGCGGTATGGAGGCGATAAGCGCGGACGCGGACTATGTGATGTTCGTGGACGCGGACGATTATATCGCGCCGGACGCGGTGGAATACGCGCTGACGGCGGCGGCAAAGGGGGCGGAGCTGGTGCTGATGGGCTTTGCCATTCTCAGCCCGGACGGCACGCAGCGCGACTATTACGAGCCGGAGGCGGTGTTCGATGCCTCCACGCTCGGCGCGGCGCTGCCGCGGCTGTACACCGCGAATATGCTCAATCAGGTCTGGGCAAAGCTCTTCTCCGCGCGGCTCATACGCGACGGCGGGCTGCGCTTTCTCGACTTCCGCTGGGGCGAGGACAGGCTGTTCATCTTTGACTGCCTGGAGCGCGCGGTCGTGACGGCGATGCTGCCGGAGCGCCGGTATTTTTACGTCATGCACGCCGGGGAGAGCCTCATCTCCCGCTACTATGAGAAAAAGCCGGAGGCGTGCTGCCTTGCCGACAGCCGCATGCAGCAGCTTTGCAGCCGCTTCGGCACGGAGGACGACGCGCCATGCCGGTATATGTTCGTCAAGAGCATATTCTCATGCATGACGAATATGTTCTCGCCCAGCTGTGAGCTTGACTATCGCGGCAAGCGCGAGTATGTGCGCGGCATACTGCAAAATCCGCAGGTGCAGCAGCGCAGTCAGGGCTCGTTCGGCAGTCTGTCGGTTAAGATACTGTGCGCGGCGCTGCACACGCAATGTGTGGCGCTGAATATGTTCATGTTCCGCATCGTCGCCCTTGCCGGGCGCGTCACGCCGAGGCTCTTCATGGCGCTCAAGCACAGGAAGTGAAGTGAATAGTTTCAGGCTCGCGGCGAATCCCGCGAGCCTGTTGTTATGCGATAATTGTGTTATTTGGGATTATCAATCCACTAATTCCTTGAGCTCGGGATAGCGATTCGTTAATCGGTCTGCGAGCTGTATCAAAGCATTGTAGTTTGAAGAGCCCGTATTTTCCTTGGCCATCTTGAGATATTTTGCGGCCTCCGCGAAGTCCTGCTCGACGCCATATTCGCCGTCGCAGTATGCTTCTGCGACTGTTACCTGACAGAGCATACTGCCAAGCTCCGCTCCCTTGCACAGCCAGCTTATGACCTCGTCATCCTCCATCTCATCAAGGTATCTGTAAAGATCGTCTGCCACAGCGGCATAACCGCTTTCGACCGCCATCTTGCAGTATTCCAGACCCTTTTCCATGTCCACCACGCCGTACAGCGGCAGGCGGTATACCTGTTCTAAGATGTACATGGATTTCGTATCGCCGGCATCAGCCGCCATTGCCAGCCATTTGATGCCTTTCTCGACATCCATTTCAACATAACCGTCTCTGATTTCCAAATAAAGCTCGCCGAGGAATACCTGAGCATCTACACTTCCGCGCTCCGCCGCAGACGTGAACAAGCCTACTGCCTTGTCGGTATCGGGCTGCTCCGTGCCCACGCCAAAAAGATAGCACTGCGCGAGAAAGTACATAGCGTCTATATCTTGAGTTTCGGCAACCGCCTGTGTGAAAAGCTCGAAAGCCTTGGCTTCATCGACATCCGTGCCGTACCCAAAGAGATAGCAGTAGCCAAGCCGTTCCTTTGCTGCGGAATTGCCGCCATCAACCGCAGAGGTGAAGCTGTCAAACGCAATTCTGTAATTGCTCATACTGAGATGGCAAAGCCCCATACCGTATGCTGCGTATATATTCCCCTGCGACGCGGCTGCATCAAACAGCTCTGCGGCTTTGTCCGGGTCGGCATCAACCCCGTTGCCGTAATAGTAACACCAGCCGAGATTGTTTTGCGCCATTGCATTTCCGCTCTCGGCTGCCCTTGTGTACAGCTCTATCGCTTTTGCAATATCGCTTGTCACACCATAGCCGTTCGCATACATAAGCCCAAGGTTAAAGCAAGCATTCATGTCGCCCTGCCCGTAAGCCTTCGTGCAAAGCTCAAGGGCTTTTCCGTAGTCTTGCTTCACGCCGCAGCCGTCAAGATACATCTGCCCAAGCCTTGACTGTGCATTTGCGCTGCCCAGCTCCGCCGCAGCGGTGTACAGCTCTGCCGCCTTGGCATAGTCCTGCTCCGTGCCGAGCCCGTCAAAGTAACAATCACCGAGCAGAGTCTGGACATCCGCATTGCCGCTGTCGCGATTTTCGTCCAGTATGGCAAACGCTCCGTCATAGTCTCCGGCATTAAAGAGCTGGCTTGCTTCCTCAAAGGCTTTCGCCCCCTTGTCTCCGCAGGCGCATAGGGTGAGTGCCATAGCGCATAGCAGGATGACACTTATTATCTTTTTCATTTCCTTATTCCCTTCCCTTTAACATTCTGTCTTTCTGGAATGTAGCATTATATGGGCAAAATGTCAAGCGTAAATATCATTATGATATGGCATAAGAACACAGCCAAGCAAATGGACTTGGCTGTGTTCCTGTTTGCTGTATAATTTTTTACGTGATGGGAAAACGATACTCACATAAACCTCAGCAGCGCCATATATGTGCCCGTGCCGAGGATGATGCTCAAAAACGTGCTGTGGCGCAGCTTGTAGCTCACCGCCACCACGGCGACCGCGATAAACTGCGGCACGCCCGTGCCGACGAAGTCCGCCGCCGCGCCCTTGAGACAGTAGACGACGAGCACCGCCATTATCGCGCTCGGCAGTGTCTGCCCCAAGCGCTCCAGCCACGCGGGCATGCTTCTTTCCCCGCGAAACGCCGCGAACGGCAGTGCGCGCAGCGCGAATGTCACCGCCGCAGACACCGCGATGGCGAGAATAATATACGTCGTGCTCATGCCTGCGCCCCCTTTCCGCCGAGCAGCACCAGCAGCCCGGAGGTCATCAGCAGCGCCGGCAGCATGAAGCGGCTCGCCCCGAAGATGAGCAGGCACGCAATGCCGATGCCAAGCCCCGCGAGCGCGGGCGTATGGCGCTCGGCGCGCTCCCACTGGTCGATGAAGATTATCACGAACAGCGCCGTCATGCAGAAGTCTATCCCCTCAAGCTGAAAGGGGATAAGCTGTCCGATAATGCCGCCGAGGACGGAGCTTGCGATCCAGTAAAAGCGGCAGAGAACGGCGACGGTAAACATCGTGTCGTCCCGCTCGCCCTCCGGCATATCGCCGAGCGTGCAGTTGACGGCATATGTCTCATCGGTGAGGGTGTGTATCATATAGAGCCTGCGTCTGCCCATGCGCTTGAAGTCGTTGAGAAAGGTCAGCGCGTAGAAGCTCTGCCGGCTGTTCATCAAAAGCGCCGTCAGCGCCACGGTCAGAAGCGACGCGCCGCCCGAGAGAAAGGTGATGAGCACGAACTGAAATGCGCCCGTATACACCAGCGAGCTTACCGCCAGCGACCAGTACCACCGCAGCCCCGCCGCCTCCATCGTCATGCCGTATGCCATGCCGATGAACAGATAGCTGAACATGACCGGAAGCGACCTTATAAAGGCGGTTTTTATCACCGCGCGGTCTATTCCGCGCCTGTTTTTTGCGCTTTTCTCCATTTTCCGCACACCCTCACTTATTATATAACGCAATATGCAGATGATACTATCATATTCCTACTTTGTCAATAGGTAAATAGCAGTGACGAAAGAGTTTACATAAAGTTCTTGTATTTCATGCACGGTAGGATTAAAATACCGCGCGAAGGGCATTGACCCAATCAGGAGGAAAAACAAGATGAAAAGATGTATTCTGCTGCTCACGCTGTGCGCCGCGCTGCTTTTGACGGGCTGCTCCGCAGCCGTGACGGACAGCGCCGCCACACCCACGCCGAGCGCCTCAGCCCAGCCGACCGCGACACCCACACCCACGCCGAGCGCCGAGGTCTCCCCGACAGCGACACCCTCGCCGTCCGCGACACCATCGCCGACCGCCACCCCCACTGCGACACCCGCCGCGCCGACGGCTGCACCCACAGCAGCGCCCGCCGCCGCCCTACCCGCGCCCTCTACCGACGGGCGCACCATCTACGCCGCGCAGATCGCCCGCTATGCTTCCGCGCTCTCCGAAAAGTGGGACATGGGGAGGTATTACGACAACAACATGTGCGAAATGGTCGAGGCGTATTACGACGGCAACCCGCTTGACAACGTGGGCGTCGCCTTCCCCGACCTCAATTCCGACGGTGTGCCGGAGCTTGTCATCGGCGCGATATATAATTCCGCCAATGACCCGGTTATCTTTGAGCTTTGGACATGCGTGAACGGTACGCCCGTCATGCTCGCGCAGAGCCACTCCCGCTCGCGCTATTTCCTCGACCGCGACGATACGGGCGTGTGGTTTGTCAGCAATGAAGCGTCCAACAGCGCGTTCAGCAGCGGAGTGTATTTTTACACGCTCTCCAACGGCGCGCTCTATCTGGCGCAGGGCATACTCGTTGACTACAACGCCAACCCCAACTCCCCGTGGTACATGACCTATGATACGGACTGGGACGTTTCCAACGACACGCCTATCGACGAGGCGACATACAACAGCATCTGGCAGTCGCACAGCAGCCGCTATCAGGTCTTTGACTACACCCCCTACTCCGCATTATGATACGCACATATTTCTAAGCACACTAAAAACGCCGGGGCTGCATGAGCAGCCCCGGTATTCGTATATTGAGCGATGTGTTTATATCATCACCGGCAAACGAGCTCGCCGTTTTCCGCGTCCACCGTGATGGTCGAGCCGGCGGCGAGATCGCCGCCGAGTATGGCGCGGGCGATGAGCGTCTCCACGCTCGACTGGAGGTAGCGGCGCAGCGGGCGCGCGCCGTACAGCGGGTCGTAGCCGCGCTCAATAATGAGCTGCTTTGCCGCGTCCGTGATTTCCAGACCCAGCGACTTGTCGGCAAGCCGCTCGCGCAGCGAGCTGACCATGATGTCGATAATGCCGTTGAGGTTGTCTTTCGTGAGCGGGTGGAACATGATGATCTCGTCGAGCCTGTTGAGGAACTCCGGACGGAACGACATTTTCAGCTCCTGCATCACCGCGCTCTGCGCCTCGTCGCTGATGCTGCCGTCGGCGTTGATGCCGTCGAGCAGATGCTGGCTGCCGAGGTTGGAGGTGAGGATAATGATGGTGTTCTTGAAGTCCACCGTGCGCCCCTGCGAGTCGGTGATGCGCCCGTCGTCGAGAATTTGCAGCAGGATGTTGAACACATCGGGGTGCGCCTTTTCTATCTCGTCGAACAGCACCACGCTGTACGGTTTGCGGCGTACAGCCTCGGTCAGCTGACCGCCCTCGTCGTAGCCGACGTATCCCGGAGGCGCGCCGATAAGACGCGACACGGAGAACTTCTCCATGTATTCCGTCATGTCGATACGCACGATGTTGTGCTCATCATCAAACAGGCATTCTGCCAGCGACTTTGCAAGCTCCGTCTTGCCCACGCCCGTCGGACCGAGGAACAAAAACGAGCCGATGGGTCTGTTGGGGTCGGCAATGCCCGCGCGCGAGCGCAGTATTGCCTCCGTGACCTTTTCGACCGCCTCGTTCTGCCCTATGACGCGCTTGTGCAGATACCCGTCGAGGTGCAGCAGCTTCTCCCGCTCACCCTCCATAAGCTTTGCCACGGGTATGCCCGTCCACTTTGCCACAATGCCGGAGATTTCCTCCTCCGTCACGGTGTCGTGCACCATGCTGTCCGTCTTGCTCTGTTCGGAGCGGCGCACAGCCTCGTCCAGCTTCTTTTCCAGCGCCGGCAGGTCGGAGTATTTCAGCTTTGCCGCCTTTTCGTATTCGTAGCGCATCTGCGCGCTCTCGATCTCGGCGTGCATTTTTTCAATCTCCGCCTTGAGCGTCTTTACCTCGTCCACGCTGCTCTTCTCGGACTCCCAGCGGGACTTCTGCTCGTTATACTCGTCCTTGAGGTTGGCAAGCTCCTCCCTCAGCTTCGCGAGCCTGTCGCGGCTGAGCTGGTCGTCCTCTTTCTTCAGCGCCATCTCCTCGATCTCAAGCTGCATTATACGCCGGCGCATATCGTCCAGCTCCGCCGGCATGGAGTCAATCTCCGTGCGTATCAGCGCGCACGCCTCGTCCACAAGGTCGATCGCCTTGTCGGGGAGGAAGCGGTCGGTTATATAGCGGTTGGAGAGCGTTGCCGCCGCGACAAGCGCGTTGTCGTGGATGCGCACGCCGTGGTACACCTCATAGCGCTCCTTGAGCCCGCGCAGAATGGATATTGTGTCCTCTACGCTCGGCTCATCGACCTGAACGGGCTGGAAGCGGCGCTCCAGTGCGGCGTCCTTTTCGATATACTTGCGGTATTCGTCGAGCGTCGTTGCTCCTATACAGTGCAGCTCGCCGCGCGCGAGCATGGGCTTGAGGAGGTTGCCGGCATCCATGCTGCCCTCGGTCTTACCCGCGCCCACTATGGTGTGCAGCTCGTCGATGAACAGTATGATGCCGCCCTCGCTGCGGCGTATCTCCTCCAGCACGGCCTTCAGCCGCTCCTCAAACTCGCCGCGGTACTTCGCGCCCGCTATCAGCGCGCCCATATCCAGCGAGAATATCGTCTTATTTTTCAGCCCCTCCGGCACGTCGCCGCGCACTATGCGCTGAGCCAGTCCCTCGGCTATTGCTGTCTTGCCCACGCCCGGCTCACCGATGAGCACGGGGTTGTTCTTCGTCTTGCGCGAAAGTATGCGTATGACGTTTCTTATCTCGGTGTCGCGCCCGATAACGGGGTCAAGCTCATTGTCGTGTGCGCGCTTAACAAGGTCTGTGCCGTATTTTGAGAGCGCGTCATACGTGCTCTCCGGGTTGTCACCTGTCACAGGCGAGGTCTTGACCTTTGCCAGCTCCGTGGTGAACGCGGTCTTGGTGATGCCGTGCCCGTTGAAGATGCGCTTTATCGCCGCCGTGGGCGCGGCGAACATGCCGATCATCAGATGCTCGACCGACAAGTACTCGTCCCCCATGGATTTTGCCGCCTTCTCTGCGGCGGATATAACGCGGTCAGCCTCCTGCGAGAGGTAGAGCTGCGTGTCCCCGCTGACCTTGGGCAGACGGGAAATCTCCGTGTCAAGCTCGGAGAGCACGGCGTTGCAGTCCACGCCTATTTTGCCCAGCAGCGACGGAATGAGCCCGCCGTCCTGGTCGATGAGCGCGTAGAGCAGGTGCTCGGGTGTTATATAGTTGTTGTGGTTCTCCTGCGCCATAGACTGTGCGGTCTGGACGGCTTCAAGAGTTTTTTGAGTGAAGTTCTGTGCATTCATAAATCATTCTCTCCCTTCCTCTCCGGCGAGTTATCAAATGTGCACCGGGGTTTTAATAAGATTGGAGTAATATGCGGCTTCGACATCGTGCGCGTCGTACCTGCCGCTGAGGTAGCCCTTCATGAGCTTGTCAAAAAGCGTGATATACTGGCTTATCGCACCCGCGAGTGCGTCCGCCGTGCAGTCCCTGTCCGGCGCGGCGATGCTGCGCACGAACTTGCCGTCGTACAGCGCGTATTCGGGTCTTGCGCCCGTCAGGGGACAGAGGAGGCGATCCTCAATGTCCTTCCACACGCGGAAGAACTCCGTCATTGTGGAGATGAGCGCGGCGGACTGCGTTCTGAACACGACGGACAGCTCGCCTATCATCTCCCCGCCGCCGGGAATAAGCGCGACCTCGTACTTCACCGTCGGGCGATACTTGTATTCCAGCGAGCTTTTCAGCGACATGGAGGAGGTGTTCGGCGCAAAGAACGGCACCAGCTCCCTCGACGGGGTCATAAGCTGTTCTATGGCGGAGAGCACGTCGTTTATCCGGCGCTCGGGCGTGGTATAGTTGACGTACTCGGCGAGGATCTGATTTATCAGGCTTGAGCGGCTCGTGCCCATGCGGTGCGCCAGTGCGTCGACCTCGCGCACGACCTCGTCGTTGAGCATCAGGCTGTACAATGTTTTTTTCATGGGCTTGACCATCCCTTTCGTTTTGCTTACGAACATACTGTACCACCGGCGTGCAAATTTGTCAAGAAAACTATATAATATTTCGCACAAATTATATTGAATTAACAATTGGTTCACAATTGAATCGGCAGATGCAGAGATAAAAGCGGAGCAATATTCGTATAGGGGAAAAATTACGCTATCTCGCTCTTGATTTTTCGCGGCAAATTGGGTATAATGACACAGCACATGGTACAAAAAGATATGGAGAGGTATCGAAGTGGTCATAACGGGGCTGACTCGAAATCAGTTTGCGA
>CAVGKI010000013.1:0-21189 GCA_963629655.1 Butyricicoccaceae bacterium
TGCTCGCACTGTGCATGGTCTTTGCGCTGTGCGCCTGCGGTCAGCAGACCACCACCGCGACCGAGGAAGCAGCCGCCACCGAGGCTCCTGCCGCAGAGGAAGCTGCCCCCGCCGCCGAAGGGGCTGCTGCTCCCGAAATCAAGGTCGGCATTGCCGCTCCTGCCGTCACCCATGGCTGGGTCGCCGGCGTTGCTTACTATGCAGAGAAGTACTGCAAGGACAACGGCTATGAGTACAAGGTCAGCACTTCTGCCGACGCTGCCGAGATGCAGGCGGGTCTGAGCGACCTCGTCGAGTGGGGCGCGACCCTCATCGTCTCTTTCCCGCAGTGGGAAGGCATGGAGACTGCCATGCAGGAGATCATTGACTCCGGCATCCCCGTCGTCAACTTCGATATCGATGTTGACTGCCAGGGCATCTACAAGGTCACCGGCGACAACAAGGATATGGGCTACCAGTGCGCCAAGTTCATCACCGAGAAGGTCGGCGATGCGGCAATAATCGCTGTTATGGACAACCCCAACTCCGGCTCTGTCTGCGAGCTGCGCAAGGCGGGCTTCTATGAGTACCTCGACGAGATCGGCTACGACAAGAGCAACGTTTTTGAAGTTGCGATAAACAGCTTCTCCCGTGACGACGGTCTTGCCGCAATGGCAGATACTCTTGAGAAGTACCCCCAGATCGACGCTGTTTTCTCCATGGACGATGAGACCTCCATGGGTTGCATCACTGCCATCACCGAGGCAGGTCGCACCGACATCAAGGCCATCACCGGCGGCGGCGGAAGCCAGGAGTACTTCGGCATGATCGCGGACGAGCAGTACGCAAGCCTCGGTCTGTGCTCCGCTCTGTACAGCCCGGCAATGATTCAGGATGCCATCAGAGTCGGCATTGAGCTGCTCAACGGCGAGAACCCCGAGCAGACCACCGTTATCCCCACCACCATCGTCTCTGCGGAGAACGTTGCAGATTACCTCGACCCGGAGAACACCGTTTACTGATTCGGCACAAACAAGCGAAACCTCAAAGGGGCTATGGCTTTATAGCCATAGCCCCTTTTCCGCAGAGAGGCACTGCCGAGAACGTTTCCGGCGGCGGCTCTGTGCGGAATATGCATACCATAACACTCTTTAACTGGATGTGATAACTTGAACCTCTCCATGCAGAATATCTACAAGTCCTTCGGCGCGAACAACGTGCTGGACAATGTGGACTTCACCCTCGCCACGGGCGAAATATGCGCGCTGCTCGGCGAGAACGGCGCGGGCAAATCCACGCTGATGAATATACTCGGCGGCGTTTTGCAGCCGGACAGCGGCAGGATAGTCATTGACGGGGAGGAGCGCACATTTCTCTCCCCTGTCGATTCGCTCGACGCGGGCATAGGCTTCATTCATCAGGAGCTCAACCTCATCAACGACCTGACCATCTACGAGAATATGTTCATCACGCATTTGCAGAAGAAGGGCGCGTTCCTCGATGCCAAGACGATGCAGGAGAAAACGGCGGAGCTTTTCGCGAAGATGAACATCACGCTCGACCCGCGCACAATGGTGCGGGATCTCGATGCGTCGTATAAGCAGATAGTCGAGATATGCCGCGCGCTCATGCAGGAGGCGGCCATCATCATCATGGATGAGCCGACGACCTCGCTCACCGAGCCGGAGATACAGCGCGTTTTCGCCATGATGCGCACGCTGCGCGAGCAGGGGGTGGGCATAATCTTCATCTCGCACAAGCTTGGCGAGGTCATGGAGATATGCGACCGCTACACCGTGCTGCGCGACGGCAAAATGGTTGCGGCGGGCGCGGTGAAGGACACCGACACGAAAAAGCTTGCCGCGTACATGGTCGGGCATGAGGTCAACACCGAGGTGCTCACGCGCGAGATAAAGCTCGGCGATGAGGTGCTGCGCCTGGAGGGACTGAGCGACGGGAAGTATTTTGAGGATATGTCCCTCACGGTGCATGCGGGCGAGGTGCTGGGCGTGACCGGGCTTCTCGGCGACGGGCGGAGCGAGCTGTTCCAGAGCGTGTTCGGCGCGATGGGCAAGGCGTACACCGGCAAGGTGACGCTCTGCGGCAAGGAAGTGCACATTGCCAATACATATCAGGCGCTGGAGGAGGGGATCGCATATCTCCCGCGTAACCGCAAGGAGAACGCGATACTCAAGGACATGAGCATCATCGACAACGGCTCCATCGTCGAGCTGCCGAGAATAAAAAAACGCCGCTTCTTCATTGATTTTGACAAGCAGGACAGGCTTTTCTCCAAGCAGCAGGACGAGCTGAAAATAAAAATGGGCGAAAAGTCCGACCCGATAACGAGCCTTTCCGGCGGCAACCAGCAAAAGGTGGTGCTGGCAAAGTGGCTCATGAGCAATCCAAAGGTGCTGATCCTCGACAACCCCACGCAGGGCGTTGATGTCGGCGCAAAGGAAGAGATATACGGCATTATCCACCGCCTCGCGGGCGAGGGCGTGGCGATAATCGTGCTCTCGTCCGAGGCGCAGGAGATAATCCGCGTATGCGACAGGAGCATAGTCATGTTCCACGGGCATCACGTCGGCGAGGTCAGCGGCGCGGATATGAACGAGCATAACATCATGTATCTTGCCACGGGCGGCAATCAAAACGAAAGCGAGAGTGAATGAGATGGAGAACAAAAAGCTGGAAAACAAGGGCTTTGCGGCAAATGTGAAGGAGCTGTGGGCGCGCAACCATATGGTGTCCACGCTGTTCGCGCTGCTGGTGATGGTGCTTATTCAGGCGGTCGTCATGTATATCAACGGCGGCTCGGTCAGCGCGATGTTCGGCAAGCTCGGCATGGCGTGGCTGAACATTTTGAGAAACAACACCTACTCCGGCGTTATCGCGCTGGGCATGTGCTTTATCATCATCTCCGGCGGCATTGATCTGTCTGTCGGCTCAATGCTGTGCGCGCTTGGCGCGATACTGATGTACCTTATCGAGCCGACGAACGGACTTCTCGTCGGCATGGGCATTACGGGCGCACCTGCTTATGCCATCGCGTGCGTGGTCATCATCGCCGTCGGTTATCTCCTCGGCACGTTCAACGGCGCGCTCGTCGCCTACGGCAAGCTGCCCCCGTTCATTGCCACGCTCGGCACGATGAAAATATTCCGCTCCGTCACGCAGCAGCTCACAAAGAACTTCAATCCAAAGGTTCCCGACGGGTTTAAGCTTATCGCCTCTGCCAAAATCGGCGGTCAGGTCATTCTCCCGATACTCTATTGGCTGGCGATAGTTGTTATAATGCACATCATCTTCAAGAAAACCGCCTTCGGACGTCAGACCATTGCCATCGGTTCTAACGAGCGCGCGGCAAAGCTCTCCGGCATCAATGTCAACTCCGTCAAGCGCCGTATTTACGCCCTCGCCGGTGTCATGTGCGCCATCAGCGCGATAATCTATGTGTCGCGTATCGGCTCTATGGACTACGCCAACGCGGGCTCGGGCTATGAGATGGACGCGATCGCCGCGGTCATCGTCGGCGGCACGTCAATGGCGGGCGGCAGGGGCAGCCTTGTGGGCGCGTTTGTCGGCGCGCTCATCATGGGCGTGATGAACAACATCCTCAACTCCGTCGGCGTGCCGACCTTCCTGTGCGACGCTATCAAGGGCGCGATAATCATCTTCGCGGTGCTCTTGCAGAAGAAAGACAACGTTTGATATAATATAAGCAATACCGTAGGTGCGGGGGAGAAAAAACCTCCCCCGCATTATGAATATAAGCACTAAGAAATAATTTTTCAGGAGGAAGCTGATATGATAAAAATAGGCGTGCTGGGCTGCGGGAAGATCGCGCAGGTGCGGCATATCCCGGAGTACGCGGCAAACCCGGACTGTGAGCTGGCGGCGTTCTACAACCCGATGAGAAAGCGCGCGGAGGACATGGCGGCAAAATACGGCGGCAAGGTGTACGACACGCCGGAGGCGCTGCTTGCCGACCCGGAGATAGACGCGGTGAGCGTGTGCGCGGCAAACTACGCCCATGCGGAGCTTGCCATAAAGGCGATGCGCGCGGGCAAGGACGTGCTGTGCGAAAAGCCGATGGCGGTCACGCTTGCAGACTGCGAGGAAATGGTCAAGGTCGCCAAGGAGACGGGCAGGACGCTCATGATCGCGCATAATCAGCGCTTTGCCAAGGCGCATATCCGCGCCAAGGCGCTCATCGACGCGGGCACGATAGGGCGCATCGTCACCTTCCGCACGACCTTCGGACATGGCGGTCCTGAGACGTGGAGCATCAACCCCGGCAAGAACACATGGTTCTTCGACAAGAGCAAGGCGGCAATGGGCGCGATGGCGGACCTCGGCGTGCACAAGACCGACCTTATCCACTATCTCACCGGCGAGCGCGTCGTGCGCACGACGGCAAAGGTAGCCACGCTTGACAAGCGCGGCGAGAATGGGGAACTTATCGGCGTGGATGACAACGCCGTGTGTATCTATGAGCTGACCGGCGGCATTGTCGGCACGATGACCGCAAGCTGGACATTCTACGGCGCGGAGGATAACTCCACCGTGCTCTACGGCACAAAGGGCATTATGCGCATATATGACAACCCCGCGCACTCCATCGTCGTCACCCTTGCCGACGGCACGCGCGAGCTGTACGACGTGGAGAAGATACAGACAAATGACAACCAGACGAAGTCCGGCGTTGTTGACGCATGGATAGACTGCCTGAAAAACCACACCGCGCCCGCCGTCACCGGCGAGGACGCGCTCTGCGCCATGCGCGCGGTGTTCGCCTCCCTCCGCTCGTCGGAGCTGGGCGCGGCGGTCGAGATACCAGAGAACAAGTGAACATATTTTGAAAAGGAGAATCTGAGCTATGATGAAATTCGGTCTGCTCACCGCCATACTGGACGGATGGAGCTTCGAGGAAGCCGTTGATGTCGCGGCAGAGATGGGCTTTGAGTGCCTTGAGGTCGCATGCTGGCCGGCAGGCAAGGCAGAGCGCCGCTACGCCGGTGTCAGCCATATCGACGCTGAGCGCGTCCTTACGGACGATGAGTATGCAAGGTACGTGACGGATTATGTTGCGAAAAAGGGCTTGAGCATATCCTCCCTCGCGTACTATCCCAACACGATGGATCCCGACCTTGCCAAGCGCAGCGCTGCGATTGAGCATCTCAAGGCACTCATCAAGGCATCCGGCAAGCTCGGCATCGGCATGGTGACGACGTTCATCGGACGTGACCAGCACAAGACGGTCGAGGAGAATATCGAGCTCTTTAGGGAGATATGGCCGGGGCTTATAAAGCTCGCGGAGGAGAACGGCGTTAAGATTGCAATAGAAAACTGCCCGATGCTCTTCGGCGCTGACCAGTGGCCGGGCGGGCAGAACCTCATGTGCACCCCGCAGATATACCGCCGCCTGTTTGAAATAATCCCGTCTCCGAATTTTGGGCTGAACTTCGACCCGAGTCACTATGTCTGGCAGCAGCTTGACTATATCAAGACGGTGTATGAGTTCAAGGATCGCATTTTCCACGTCCACTTCAAGGACATCAAGCTCTATCCCGAAAAGCTTGCCGAGTGCGGCGTGCTGGCATATCCGCTGGACTATATGTCCCCCAAAATACCGGGGCTTGGTGATGTGAATTGGGCGGCGTTCATCTCCGCACTCAATGACATACGCTATAACGGCTGCGCCGTCATCGAGGTGGAGGACAAGGCGTTCGAGAGCTGCCGCGAGGATATTCTCAAATCCGTCCGACAGTCCAAGCACTATCTCGACAACTTCATAACGGTGTGAGGTGCGCAAAATGGAAAAACGCATTATTGCCGTCAACTCCAACTGCTACCACGGCTATACGCTTGAGGAGGCGGCGGCGGGGATAAAGGCGGCGGGCTTTAAGTATATCGAGCTGACCGCGACGAAGGGCTGGACGGAGCATGTTTTCCCCGACCAGAGCTTCCGCAGTCTCCTGCGCGCGCAGGATATGCTGGACAAATACGGGCTTATCCCCTTTGCCATGAGCGGGCACACAAACCTCATGGACACCGCGCGCATCCGCGACTTTGCGGACAATATCCGCCTTGCGCATTTCTTCGGCAGTGAGTATATCGTCTCGTCCATAGGCGAGGCGCACCTTGAGGATAAGGCAGTCGCGCCCAACTCCGTCGTGGCGGAGCATATAAAGGGCTTTGCCGAGTATCTTGAGCGCTATGACATGAAGCTTGTGCTGGAGGTGCACGGCGACCACGGCACGGGGCGCATTTTGAAGGAGATTGTGGAGCTTGTCGGCTCGCCGCGCGTGCTCATCAATTACGACACCGCCAACGCCATCTTCTACGGCGATGTGGATGTGCCGGAGGACTTTGCCGCCTGTATCGACAGGATAGGCTATGTCCATCTCAAGGACAAGGCGGGCGAGCATAAGGAGTGGAACTTCCCCGCGCTCGGCAGGGGCTATGTTGACTTCCCCAAGCTCTTCAGGCTTATGGACGAGGCGCACAATATGAGTCCGTATTCCATCGAGATAGAATTTACCCAGGCGGGCGCAAAGGATCTTGCGGAGGTCAACGCGGCGGTTGCCGACTCTGCGGCATATCTGCGCGCGCAGGGCTTCGAGCTGTAACTGTAAAAGGAAAAGATAATATGAAGAATCTTAAAATCGGTCTTGTCGGCACGGGCGGCATGGGCAAGGTGCACTATGCGAACCTGCAAAGGATAGACGGCTGCACCGTCGCTGCCGCAGTGGGGCATTCTGCGCGCTCCGAGGCGGCGGCAAAGGAGTGGGGCGTGCCGTGCTACCCGACGATAAGCGACATGATCAATGCCTGCGACATTGACATAGTCGATATATGCACCCCCACGTATATGCACCATGACAACGTGATGGAGAGCCTTGCCCTCGGCAAGAACACCATCTGCGAAAAGCCCATTGCGCTCTCCGTGAAGGACGCAGCGGAAATGCTCGACGAGGCGGAGCGCCAAGGCGTACAGCTTTACATTGCGCAGGTGCTGCAATTCACAAAGGAGGTCGGCTTCCTGCGCGAGGCGATAAAGAGCGGGGAGTTCGGCAAGCCGCTCGACGCCTGCTTTGAGCGCCTCTCCGCCTGCCCGAGCTGGGCGAGCGGCGGCTGGCTGTTCGACGAGGCGAAGTCCGGGCTGCTGCCCTACGACCTGCACATACACGACCTTGACATAATCGTCTCCCTCTTCGGCAAGCCCGAGGGCTTCACGTTCTCCTCCTGCCGCGGCGAGGGGAAGAGCTACCCGGAGCAGTTTCGCATATGCTACGACTTCGGCGCTCTCAACGTCGCGGGCGAGGCGGCGTGGTTCAACGCGCCCATCCCGTGGACAGCGCGCTGGCGCGTGTATTTTGAAAACGGCATGCTGATAAACGACGGCGAGCACCTCACGGCGTACCAATTCGGTCATGAGACGCGCGTGTACGACACGGCGGACAACGTGATGATTTCAACCGGCGTGAACGTGCCGCCGTGCGGCTGGTATTATAACGAGCTGACGCATTTTCTCGCCTGCGCGCGGGAGAACAAGCCCTCGCCCTATGTCACGCGCGAGCAGCTTCTGACCGTTATGGAAATTCTGGAGGAGATAAGCGCAAAGTGGAAAGAGAAAAAATAAAGAGATATTTTGAACGCATGGGGCTGGAGCTGCCGGAGCATATCGTGCCCGACTCCGCGCTTTTGCGCGAGCTGCAATATGCGCACTGCACGCATATTCCCTATGAAAACCTCGACATTATCCGCGGCATACCCCTGTCGCTGGATGTAGACGACCTGTACAAAAAGGTCGTGGAGCAGGGCAAGGGTGGCTTCTGCTTTGAGCTGAACGGGCTGTTCGCATGGCTGCTGCGCGAGCTGGGCTACGGCGTGACGGAGTATGCCGCGCGCTACCTGCGCGGCGAGAGCGAGATACCAATGCGCCGCCACCGCGTGATGCGGGTCACGGCGCTGGACGGGGTGTGGTGCTGCGATGTCGGCATAGGCGAGGTCTGCCCGCGCTACCCCGTGCAACTTGTCGAGGGCGTGGAGCAGACGCAGTTCGGCGAGTGCTACCGCTTCGACACGGACGGCGCGCTCGGCTGGGTGCTGATGGACAAGCACCACGGCGAGTGGCGCAGGTTCTACTCCTTCACGACCGAGCCGCAGCTGCCGCAGGATTATGACGCACTGTGCCTCTACTGCGAGAAGAGCCCGAAATCCCCGTTCATCAACGCCGAGATGTTCTCCCTCAAGACCGCCACCGGGCGCATCACGCTCGACGGGCATATTTACAAGGAGTTCGACGGCGGCACGGTGCACGTGCGCGAGCTGACCGACGCGGAAATACCGTGGGCATATGAGCGCTTCGGGCTGAAATATTGAGGTTGATATTATATCTCCCCCAAGGCAAAAGCCGAGGCTTTATAAGGTAGTATGATAAAACTTAAGGCAATACCGCATAATGCGGCAAGGATAGCTGGCGAGAGAATTTGTGTTCTGATGACGGCACTTTTTTGCAGGAATACTTTGTGCATTGCAAGAAAAATTAACGCAGAGCGGCGCAAAAAGCTCCGCCGGTTGGGCGTTCTGTCGTTTTTCAAACATACCCTAGTCTATTTGTTGATTATCTGCTACAGCAGAGATAGCTTGAAAATTACCAAAAAGGGAGGCTCAGCCAAGTGTTTTCATTTGGTCGAGCCTTCCTTTGGTTAATAGGGGCTTTTTGCAGTCCCTTACTCTGCATATTTACCCCTCAAGCGGCGCTATTTCCCAAACAGATAGTGCAGCTTGGTTTTGTTAAACAGCGTGACAATGGGGACGACGGCGAGAGTGCCGAGGAGAAAATAAAGGATATTGCGCAGAGAGCCCGTAACCGGGAGACGGTTCACGATGAACAGCCCCACGTACAGCCCCACATGGCTGAAGCACATGAACGTCATGGAATTTTCGCCGATATACTTTAGCACGCGGCGCGCGGGGTCAAACACGCGCGGCTTTTCAAACCAGCGGAAGAAGTACACCCACAAGAGCATCGTGGTGCAGGTGTTGAGGTGCGTGAACGGGATATTGCTCCACACGCCGTTGCGCAGATTGGGGATAAAGTTGCTGATGATGCAGATATAATTGACCACGGCGAGCGTGCAGAACAGCGCGATGCGCAGTACGCCGGAATCTATCCCCTCGACGAACCTGTCCGCCGCAGCGATGAGCGTGCGCCCGTGATAGCCGAGGTAGATGTAGATAAGCACGCCGAACGCACAGTCGAGCGCCATCGGCAGGCGCACGGAGAATATTGCCGCCCACGTATTGCCAATAAGCGTAATAACAAGCACGACAGCGAGCTTTACGGGCTCGCTTTTTATATACCTTTCGATGCAGGCGAATATCATCGTCGCGCTGAACATCATGGGGAGGAAGTATATCGACGGCTCTATCGGGAAAACGCCCGTCGGCATAAAGAGCACGGAGCGCAGCGGCTCGACAATGTCCCTGCCGGAGTTTCCGAACACCAGCAGCCACAGCACGTAATACCCCAAGCCGAAGAGATAATACGGCAGTATCATCGTGCGCAGCTTTTTATGCAGCGTGTCGCGCAGGTCTTTTTTTGAGTTATAAAAGTACCCCGCCATGAAGATGAACGGGTGGACGCAGATGGCGGAGACATACTGCAAAAACACAAGGCTGATGTTTGAATGAAAATAGTTGACAAACAGCAGGCACATGCCGCGCATCGTGTCCAGATGGTCTATTCTTTTCCTTTTCGCCGGTGTGACCGGCGCGATGTTTTCCGGCATTGCTGACCTCATTCCTTTATGCCCGCGACCTGATACATCTCATCGTCGGAAAGCTTCACGCTCACGCGCAGGTAGCGCGAAAATATGTCCGCAAGCGCCTCCTCGCTCATCAAGCCGACGGAAACACCGCTCGCCTCGCCGGAATGATGCCCGTCGATGGCGCGGCGGCTCATGCCGTGGGCGACGGTGAGCGTCCCACCCTGCACGAGCAGCGACGAAAGGCGCGCGATAAGGCGCTCCGGCTGCGGGAAGTGCGGAAAGGCGTTATAAACGACAATGCAGTCATACCCGCCGGGGAGCGCCGTCTCCTCCACGTCGCCGCAGATGAAGCGCACCCCGCTCTGCCCCGCAAACTTGCCCTCGGCAATTTTTATCATTTCGGGCGAAATGTCGATACCCGTGACGGACGCAGCACCGCGCGCGGTATAGTCCGGCACGAGCACCCCCGTGCCGCAGGCGACATCCAGCACCCGCGTGCCCGCGCGCACATTCGCGTTGTCCAGTATGCGCGCTATCTTCGCGTCGGAGCGTATCATCTCGGCATCCCAGCTTGCAGCGTGGCGGTCAAAAAAATCTTTTACGGCATTTTTATCCATTGCTTTGTTCCCTCTGTTTTGTCTTGTGATAGCGCTCCGGGATGAGCCGGGCGCGCTGCAGCGCGTACACAATGCTCGGCACGAGCACGAGCTGAATGATGACACCGGGCAGCGCCGTGACGAAATACCCCGTCGCCCACGCGGCGAGCGTCATCGAGCCCTGCGCGAATATCAGCGTCTTTGCCGCGCCCCCGGCGATGCGCCCGAGGAGCATTGCGGCAAGCATACTGATATACAAATCGGCAAAAATTTTCTCCGTGCGAAGCCGCGCCATCAAAAGCCCTGAAAAGCCGCCGTAGCACACGCACTCCACCAGCATCACCGGCAGCACCGCGATGGGCGGCATACCCGTGACGAGCGAGGAGAGCACGGGACCGGCAAGCCCGCACAGCACGCCGTACCCCCCGCCGCAGACAAGCCCGCACAGCAGCACGGGGATATGCATGGGGCTGTACACCGCACCGGCGTTCGGAATGGCGTGGAACGCCATAGGCAGCACCACGCACAGCGCAATGCACACCGCGGCGAGTATAGAGCGTTTCACCTTGGACATGGGTCAACTCCTAGTCAGAACATTAAAGCACAACTGTTTCCAGCGCGCAGAGCGCCGCACTCACGAGCAGCGCCGACCAATCCGCCGCGCCGAGCTTCTCCCGCTTTTTCGCGGTGCGCACGGCATCGGTGCGGTAGCCGCGCGCCTCCATCGCAAGCGACAGCTCGTCCGCACGCTTGAACGCGGCGAGGAAGATGGGGATAACGAGCGGCATGACCGCCTTTGCCTTTTCAAAATAGCTGCGGCTGTCAAAGCGTGCGCCGCGCGCGGTCTGCGCCTTGCGTATCATATCCGTCTCCTCAAATATCGTGGGGATAAACTGTATGGCGACGGAGATGATCATGGCTATCTGCTCGGTCGGAATGCGCAGAATGCGCAGCGGGGACAAAAGCCGCTCCATGCCGTCCGTCAGGCGCAGCGGCGCGGTGGTCGTTGTGAGGATATTGCTCAAAACAAGGATGAGCACCACACGCAGGAGAATGTTCGCCCCCTGTATGAGCCCCTGAAGCGAGGGCTTGAATATCCACCAGCTGAACCATGCATCGTCCGGACCGTAAAAGCAGGTGTTCATCAGCAGTATAAGCACAAAGAACCACGCCAGCCGCCGCACGGAGGCAAGCGCCGTCGCCGCGCTCACCTGCGCAAGGTAGACAATGGCGGCGGTCGCCGTTATCGCGGCGAGATAGCCGGGAATGCTGTCCGTGGCGACAATCGCCGCCATCAGCAGTATCAGGCACACGAGCTTGACTGTGGCGCTGATGCCGTGTATCACGGAATAGCCGGGCTGATACATACCCGTCGGGAGGCGCATCATCGGCTTTTCCTCCACATGATTATTTTCAGCCGGTCTATAAACTCATCATACCTGATGATGTTGCCCGGCATATCAACGCCGCGCTCGCGCAGCAGCTGCACCGCGCGGCGCACCTGCGGCACGCCGATGCCGTTGTGCACGAGGTCATAATAATCGGAAAAAATATCGCGGGTGCTGCCGTCGCGGATAATCATGCCGTTTTTCAGCACGATGATACGCCGTGCATGCTCCGCCAGCGCGTCGGCATTGTGGGATATCATGATTATCGTTGTCCCGGCGGCGTTGAGCGCGTCGACCATATTGAGAAAATCCTGCCGTCCGAGAGGGTCGAGCCCCGCGACGGGCTCGTCAAGGATGAGCACATTCGGCTTTGAGGCGAGCACCCCGGCAATGGCGATGCGGCGCTTCTCACCGCCGGAAAAGCCGAGGGGCGACTTGTCACGCACGGCGTCATAGTCAAAGCCCACCGTCTCCAGCGCCGCCTTGACCGCCGCCGCGCTCTCCTCCCGCGTCAGCCCCAGATGGCGCAGTGCGAAACCCACATCGCGCTCCACCGTCGTTTCAAAAAGCTGATACTCCGGGTACTGGAACACGAGCCCCACCTTGCGGTGCAGCACGTCGCGGTCGTATTTTTTGGCATTTATATCCTCGCCGTCGAGCAGTATACGCCCCTCGCTTGGCTTTATCAGCCCCGCAATGAGCTGTATGAGCGTGGACTTGCCTGAGCCCGTCGCACCCATGACACCGATAAACTCCCCATCCGCCACGTCGAGCGTCACGCCGCGCAGCGCATGCACGGCAAGCGTCGTGCCGGGGGCGTAGGTATAAGAAACATTCTCCAGCTTTATCGGCATACTTCGTCCACCAATTCTTCAAGGGTAAGAGGGCATATATCCGGCTTCACGCCCGCGTCGAGCAGGTCATAATACGCCTGCACAGCCAGCGGCGGGGTCAGCCCCGTGCGGCGCATAAGCTCAAGGTCGGTGAGCATTTCGCGCGGCGTGCCCTCGGCAAGCTTCTGCCCGTCGTGCACGAGCACAACGCGGTCGGCAAACACCGCCTCCTCTATATAATGCGAAATCATGACGATGGTTTTCCCGCTCTCGTGCAGGCGGCGCACGGTGTCCAGCACCTCCCGCCGTCCCTGAGGGTCGAGCATTGCCGTCACCTCGTCGAGCACCATGATGTCCGGGTCGGCGGCGAGCACCCCGGCAATGGCGATGCGCTGCTTCTGTCCGCCGGAGAGAAGCTGCGGCGAGCGGCGCTCATACCCCGCCATATCGACCTCGGCAAGCGCCGCCTTCACGCGCGCGGGGATCTCCTCCTCCGTCGTGCCGAAGTTGCGCGGGGCAAAGGCGATGTCCTCCTCCACGAAGGATGAGACGAACTGATTATCCGGGTTCTGAAACACCATGCCGCAGCTCTTGCGTATCTGCCAGACGCGGTTCCCGTCGCGCGCGTCATTGCCCGCAACGGTCAGCTCCCCGCCCTGAACGGGCAGCAGTGCGTTGAGATGGCGCGCGAGCGTCGTTTTGCCGCAGCCGTTGTGACCGAGCACCGCGACAAGCTCCCCGCGCTTGACGGTGAGCGAGATGCCGTCGAGCGAGCGCTTCTCGCTGCCCTCAAAATCGTAGGAGTATGTAAGCTCCTTCGCCTCTATCATTTCCACGCACTCGCCCTCCTTCCGCATCTGACGCATTTTTGCGCGCTTTCGCTTTTTTCGCTTTTTATCGGATTATTATATATCATTTTCGCCGTATGAGCAACCCCCCGGCGGGGATAAAATAAAGGCGTAATATGGAATCAGCGCCGGACATCCGATTGGAGCGATGCCCGGCGCTGAAGCAAAGAAATATAAGAGATGGAAGGAAGTATATAATGTGAAAGACCTTATGTATTTGTCGGCGCGGCGGCGTGACCGCCGCGCCTGTATGCTCAACGGCTCAATCAGATGAGTCCACTGGCTTTGAGTTCGGCTATCTTGGCATCGTCGTAGCCAAGGATGCCCTTGAGGATGTCCTCGGTGTCCTGACCGAGTCTCGGCGCGCCGCGCCAGACCTTGCCGGGAGTGCCGGAGAGCTTGGGGACGATGCCGAAAGCGGTGATTTCCTTGCCGAGCGTCTGATCCTCATACTTGATGAAGTCGCCGCGGCTCTGGTAGTGCTCGTTCTCGAGGCAGTCCTTCGCGCCCATGACGCGACTGCACGGAACCTTGAACTTTGCCATTGCGTCCTCGATCTCCTGCGCGGTGCGCTCAGCGCACCACTCGATGACCTTCGCGTCGAGCTCGCGTCCCTTTTCGGAGGCAACAGCCTCGATGCCGGAGGAGCAATCCTTGTAGTTATAATACTCAAGGTCAAAGCCCATCGCCTGAATGGCTCTCTTGTACACGCCGGGGCCGAACGCGCCGACTGCAACGTCGTAGCCGTCCTTGGACTTGAACAGACCGTAGGGCTGGAACGCGGCGGACTTGTTGCCGCTGCGGGTGTTCTGCCGTCCTGCCATAGTGTAGGAGGTGTAGAGGTCGCAGCAGTAGCTTGCCTGAACCTCGAACTGGGCAATATCAACGACCTGACCGTCGCCGCCCTTGAGCACGTTGATGTATGCCGCGAGCACGGCAAACACGGCAGCGTAGGCGGAGGTGAAGTCATTGAGCCACGGCTTGCCGACGACGGGATCGCCGTCTCTCTCGCCGTTGAGTCCCATCCAGCCGGAGAACGCCTGACCGATCATGTCATAGGACGCTCTGTCGCAGTACTCGGGCAGACCGCCGAACGCGGGATTGCCGTAGCCGCTGATGTGGGCAATGATGAGCTTGGGGTTGACGCGGAGCAGATCCTCGTCGCGGATGCCGAGCTTTTCAAGCCAGACCATATTCTCCATGAACACGTCCGCTTCCTTGATGAGCCCGTAGAACAGCTCCTTGACCTCCGGGTGCTTGAGATTGAGCTCCAGCGAGAGGGAGAGCTTGTTGCGCCCGTCCTGCGCCCAAGAGGTGCTGACGGTCTTGCCGTCCTCCTTGGCAAAGGGAGCGAGCACGCGCAGCGTGTCGCCCACGCCGGGACGCTCGATATGGATGACCTCCGCACCGAAGTCGGCAAGGAGCGTGGCGGCAAAGGGCATTGCGATGAGAGAGCCGGTGTCAATGACGCGCATTCCGGCAAAGGGACCGTAGGCAGGGACAAGATGTTTGCGTTCGCTCATTTTTATAAATCTCCTTTTTAACAAAAATATTTTATTTTCAGCTTCCGCCGTATTTTGCGGCGGAAGCTTTGGTTTTGCTTATGCCTTGCGGCGCTTGATCTCCTCGATGATGGCGGGGACGACGGACTTATAGTCGCCGACGACGCCATAATGGGAAATGTCAAAGATGGGTGCGCCGGAGGTGTGGTTGATGCTGACGATGCACTTGGAGTTCTGCATGCCGACCTGATACTGCACCGAGCCGGAGATGGCGATGTTGACGATAAGCTCCGGCTTGACGCTCGCGCCGGACTGACCTATCTGCTCGTCAGGGGAGAGCCAGCCATTGTCCACGAGCGGGCGCGATGCGGCAATCTGTCCGCCGAGAAGCCCTGCAAGCTCACGCAGGGAGGCAAGGTCGTCCTCGCTCTTTATGCCGCGTCCGCCGCAGACGAGAACGTCCGCCTTGTCTATCGGCGTGCCGTTGACGGTCTTCTGCTCGACGCTGAGCACTTCATATGCGTCCTCGCGCACAACCTCGACATCCTCCTCGATGACAGTGCCGGTGCGGCTCGCATCGGGCTCAAGCGGGGCGAATATCTTGGGGCGCACGGTCGCCATCTGCGGGCGGCATTCGAGAATGACGATATGGGCAAGAATGCTGCCGCCGTAGGCGGGGGTGGTCTGATAGAACACGTTGTCCTCGTCATAGCCGAGGTCGATAGCGTCGGCGGTCAGCCCCGTTTTGAGCGAAACCATCACGCGCGGGGCGAGGTCACGCCCGAGGCTGGTCGCGCCGTAGAGGATAATGGACGGCTTATATTTCTCGGCAAGCTGGGTGAGCGCCTGCTGATAGGGTCTTGCGCTGTAATCGCTGAGGGCGGCGTTCTCCGCCACGATGACCTGATCCGCGCCCTGCGCGATAAGCTCTGCGGCGAGAGGTTTCACACCGTCGCCCAGCAGCACCGCGCTGATAGCCTCGCCGTTATGCGCCTTCAGCTCCTGCGCCTTTGCGAGAAGCTCCGCCACAGCGGGATTAAGCACGCCGTTCTGCTGCTCGGCAAATATCCATATGCCTTTGTAATCTTCTTTTGCCATGTCAGCACCTCCTCAGACCAAATGCTCGGCTTCGAGCATATCTACAAACTGCGCGGCTATCTCCTCGGCCGAGCCGGTGAAATAGTGGGTGTCGGTATTGCGCTTGGGCGGCTCAAACACTTTCTTGGTGGAGGACGGTGAGCCGGGGATGCCGGTTCTCGCCGTGTCCGCGCCGAGCGCCTCGGCGTTCCAGACCGTGCGGGGCTTCTTGAGCGCCTTCATGATGTTGATGGGGGTGGGGTAGCGCGGGGTGTTTATCTCGGCGCAGACCGTCACCAGTGCGGGCAGCTTTGCGCGCACGCGCTGCACGCTGTCCTCCAGCGCGCGCTCACACACGACCCAGCCGTCCTCAATGTCGAGGCTGCGGGCAAGCGTTATCTGCGGGATGCCCAGATACGCCGCCGTGGCGGGACCTGTCTGCGCGGTGTCGCCGTCGACCGCATGACGACCGAAGAGCAGCAGGTCAAAGTCGCCTATCTTCTCCGCCGCCTTGGCAAGAGTATACGCCGTGGCAAGCGTGTCCGCGCCGCCGAAGGCACGGTCGGAGAGCAGGTACGCCTCGTCGCAGCCGAGAGCGAGCGCCTTCTTCAGCACGTCCTCCGCCTGAGGAGGTCCCATGCTTATCGCGGCGACCGTCGCGCCATACTTTTCCTTGAGCTGCATTGCCGCCTCGATGGAGTTGGCATCGAGCGGGTTTATCATGCTCTGCACGCCCTCGCGGCGCAGGTTGCCGGTCTTGGGGTCAAGCTTAACATCGTCCGTATCCGGGACCTGCTTGACAAAAACAAGTATTTTCATGATTTCTGTATCTCCGTTGTGTTATTACTTTGCCAGCACTGCGCCGCTGATGACAACGCGCTGGATCTCGCTCGTGCCCTCGCCGATCTCAAGGAGCTTCGCGTCGCGGTAGAGGCGCTCAACATGGAACTCGCGGCTGTAGCCGTTGCCGCCGAGCACCTGAATGCACTCGTCGCATATCTCGCAGCACCACTTGCTGCCCATGAGCTTGAGCATTGCCGCCTCGGTGCTGTGGCGCTTGCCCTCTGCTTTCATCTGCGCGGTGTCCCATGTCATAAGATCCATCGCGTGGATCTTTGCCGCCATGTCGGCGAACTTGAATGCAACGCCCTGATACTTGGAAATGGGCTTGCCGAAAGCGGTACGCTCGTTGGCGTAGTTCTTGGCAATCTCCATGGCGTGCTGTGCAAGCCCGGAGGAGATAGCGCCGATGGAGATGCGCGCGCCGTCAAGCGCCATCATGGCGATCTTGAAGCCCATGCCCTCCTTGCCGACAAGCGCGTCGGCGGGAAGCTTGATGTTGTCAAAGCTCAGCTCGCAGGTGGCAGAGCCGCGCATGCCCATCTTGGACTCAAACTTGCCGACGGTCAGACCCTCGGCGTCCTTGGGGACGATGAAGGTGGAAATGCCCTTTGCGCCCGCCTCGGGGTCGGTCTTTGCCATGATGAGGTAGAAGTCTGCAATGCCGGAGTTGGTGATCCACGCCTTGCCGCCGTTGAGCACGTAGCTGCCGTCGGGCTGCTTTGCGGCAACGGACTTGATGCCTGCGGCATCGGAGCCGGCGCAGGACTCGGTCAGACCGA
Organism: Butyricicoccaceae bacterium; assembly: GCA_963629655.1. Lineage (GTDB taxonomy): Bacteria > Bacillota > Clostridia > Oscillospirales > Oscillospiraceae > Limivicinus. The sequence goes on from CAVGKI010000013.1 coordinate 17,628, forward strand.
AAGCGAATATCTTGCCCTCTGCCGCGAGCGGGAGGTACTTTGCCTTCTGCTCGTCGCTGCCGTGGACGTAAATCATATCGGCGGCAAGCCAGTCGGCATCGAGGAAGAGCGCGACGGAGGCGCTGCCCTTTGCAATCTCGTTGATGACTATCTCGCTCGTCACGGCATCTCCGCCGCCGCCGCCGTACTGCTCGGGGAGATGAATGCCCATGAGCCCCGCTTCGCAGAGCTTCTTATGAATGTCCCAGTCAAAGCCGTTTTCATCCATCCATTTGTCGCGCGGCTCGACCTCATTTTTGGTGAACTCTCTCACCATGTCGCGGATCATGATCTGCTCTTCTGTGAACTTGAACATTTTTGCTTCTCCTTTGCTGAATTTTTAATATATAACAGTTTTGAGAAATTTGCCACGCCTGTGTTTAAACTGTTGCATGATAACCGTATAACAGTTATGTGCTTTCATCACATCAGCGCTGCTCTTTCTGTGAAAAGAATAACGTGTATACGACAGTTTGTCAATCTGATTTTTGCGTTTGAGCGCATTTTCAGCTTTTTCAACATAAGTGTTAAAAATGTTCAACGTCCCGAGGCGTATATCATGCAACAGAATTGCGAAAAATATGACGAAGTGCAAGGCGTGTTTCAAACTGTTATATTTTTTCGCCGCGCGTAAAAAAAGTATTTGCAGTTCCTGCGGCAAGCATATATAATAGTTATGTGAATTTGACCTGTGGGGTATGCATATGGCGATAAAAAATGAGCTGATACTTTCATATATAAAAGAGCTTGCGCCGGGAGCAAAGATCTCCGTGCGCAAGCTTGCAGAGCAGTTGGATGTGAGCGATGGGACGGTATACAAGGCGATAAAGCTGGCAGAGGCGCAGGGGCTGGTCATGACGAAGCCCAAGGCGGGCACGTTCCGCATCGAGACAGGCTTCGCCGCAAAGAGTGAGCCGGTCAGTCTCAAGCGGCTGGTGAAGCTGCTGGGGCTGACGACCGTCGTCGACGCTGCAAGCTATGACCGTGTGATAGAGCGCATCGTGATATGCGACGGAAGCGAGGCGCAGCTTCGCGCCGCGCTCTCCCCCTCCCCTGCCGGGAATGCGTCCGTGCTGTGCCTTGTCGGCGCGCGCGGGGATATGCAGACGCTTGCGGTGGAGCTGGGGGCAAACCTGCTTTTGACGGGCGGCGCGTCCGCCGCCGCGCTCACGCTCATCGCCGCCGAGCGCGCGGGGCTGAGCGTTCTGAGCTGCCTGCAGGACACGTATATGATACTGCGCCTCATGGACGAGAGCATCGGCGCTCTGCAAACGAGCGCGGACACCGTGCGCAGCTGGATGAAAACGCCGAACTACATATTTTCCAACGACGTTGTCGCCGACTGGCACAGAATGTACGAGAACAGCGCGGCGGTCACTGCGTATCCGGTCGTTGACGAGAATCTGCGCCTCTGCGGGGAGCTGGACGTTGCAAAGGCGTTCGCATCCAACCCGTCGCAGCGCATATCCGGCATACTCAGCCCCGGCGACGGTCAGCTCTGCTTTGACGAGCGGGACGGCATTCTCCAAGCGGCGGAGACGATGCTCATCTCCGGGCGCAGCATCGCCGCCGTGACGAGCGGCGGGAAAATGAGCGGCACTATCGACATCGCGGACATGCTGCGCTGTACGCTCTACTCCCACGCCGCGCCGGAGCGCACGGGCTTCGGTATGTTTCTTGAGGCGGCGGATACCCCCGCCTCGGCAGACGGGCGGTACTTTCATCTGCGGCTGCCGCGCGGGGCGGACGAGCCGTCCTCGCTCGCGCTGCCTATCGTGCTGTCCGCCGCGCACCGCCACGCCGAGGAGCTGCTGGGCAGCGGGTGCACGCTTGAAAGCGGGACGTTCTTCTCCTCCAAGCCTGTGGAGCGTGGGGAAAATCTTATGCTCTCCAGCACCGCTGCCAAGCACGACGCGCATAGCTGCACGCTGGAGGAAGAGATATTCGACGAGGGCTGCTCTTACGTCAAGGCAGTCGTCATGTTTTCGTGTATATGAGGGTGAAAAGCAATGTATATACTGAATGAGCGGCAGGAAAAGCTGAAAAACGAGGTCAGGGCATTTGTCGAGCGCGAGGTCATACCCGCCGCGTCGGAGTACGACCGCAGCGGGGTGTTCCCGCTGCCGCTCGTGCGGCGCTGCGGAGAGCTGGGCTTTGCCGCAGAGGCGCTGACGGAGGGCGGGCGCTACGGCGCGGCGGAGCTGTGCATTATTCTGGAGGAGCTCTCCCGCGGGTCTGCGTCGCTGGCGCTGTCGCTGCTGCCGCAGTACCTCTCGTGCGACATTCTCTCCGCCGCCGGCGGAAAGGCGGAGCTGCTCGCGCGCGGCTTCGCGCTGGAAACGCTCTTCGGCTACGCGATAAGCGAGGAGAGCGGCGGGTCGGACGTGCTCGGCATTGACACGACCGCCATATATGACGGCGGCGAGTGGGTGCTCAACGGGGCGAAATCATGGATAACGAACGCGGGCAGTGCGGGCGGATACATCGTCGCCGCGCGCACCTCGCTCACGGGGCGCAGCCGGAACATCAGCCTCTTCTTCGTGGATGCCGCCGCCGAGGGTCTGAGCGCGGGCAGCACGGGCACTCTGCTGGGCATGAACAGCTGCCCGCACGGGACGCTCACATTCACGAACTGCCGCATTCCCGCCGACAGTCTCATCGGCGCGGAGGACGAGGGCTACCGCCTTTTGAAGCCGACGCTGCTCACTGGGCGGCTCGGCGTGGCGGCGATCGCCGTGGGCATATCCAAGCGCGTGCTGGAGCTTGCCGCCGCCTACGCCACAAGCACCGGCAAATACGGGCGCAACCTGTCGTCGTATCAGGGCATATCGTTCATGCTGGCGGAGATGTACGCCAAGACCGCCGCGGCGAAGAGCGCGGTCTACTCTGCGGCGGAGCAGTATACGCGGCATATGCCGCAGAGCACCGTCAGCGTCGCGGCGGCAAAGCTGATGAGCACGGAGCTTGCCTGCGAGATAACGAAAAGCGCGCGGCAGGTGCACGGGGCAAACGGGCTGTCACGCGCGTTCGAGGTGGAGCGCTGCTTCCGCGACGCGCAGATGCTGACCATCGCAGAGGGCACGAGCGAGATATGCAAAATCATCATCTCAAACGCCCTCACAAGCGGAAACGGACTGACGGTGTAATGGCGCTGCGGCATTAAAGCGCTGCTGTGATCAACTAAAAACCATATATACGCAAATATCCACCGTCACGCAAGACGGTGGATATTTCATATTCGCTTCTATTAAACTGCTTACTTGCTTGTCTTTCCGAACCAGTTGATGATGTGGCGCGGGCAGACATCGGCGCAGTGACCACAGCCGACGCACTTGGCGGCATCAACCTGCGCAAGGTTGTCAATGACCGTGATCGCGTCCGCCGGGCACTCGCGCTGGCACTTCATGCAGCCGATACAGCCGAAGTCGCACATCTTCATGACCTTTGCGCCCTTGTCGTGGTTGCCGCAGGCGGGCATGACCTTCTGGCTCTCGGGGATGAGCTTTATAATGCTCTTGGGGCA
>CAVGKI010000014.1:0-21172 GCA_963629655.1 Butyricicoccaceae bacterium
TTCTTTATACCATACCAAGAACTATTTAGGTTACTATGATAAGGTAGTAAACCGAAGAGCTCTAATGCCCCGTCTCGCACGGGGCATTATCTCTACCGAAAGATTACGACGAAATGCCCCGCAACGTTTATGAAGCTGCACCGCGACGCGACGGTGTTCATAGAAAAGAAGCTCGCCGACGAGATCGGGTATACGGGCTGAGAACGGGAAACTGAGCAAAAGATTTGCAGAGAATATTTTTAGTGCAGAAGATACTGAAATTCAATGATTACTAATTTAGCTGACTCAGCTATAAGTAATAAAAATTAAGAGAAACGGTAGAAAAACAAGCATGAATCAAACGAGAAATATTGCCAAAGAGCAAAATGCGGGGGGGGGGTACTGTATATCATTATCCCGGCTTATAACGAGGAAGTCAACATCAATCAGTGCATAGATGATTGGTATCCTATTGTTGAGAGCCACTCCGGCGGGGGGAAATCCAGACTTGTTATCATTAACGACGGGAGCAAAGATAAAACCTATGAGGTGATGCAGGAACGCGCAAAGACGCTTCCGCTTTTTCTGCCGCTCACTAAGCCGAATGGGGGACATGGAGCAACACTTTTATACGGCTACCGCTATGCCGTCGAGAGTGAGGCAGACTATGTTTTCCAAACGGATTCTGATGGACAGACAAACCCCGCCGAATTTGAGCAGTTTTGGGCGCTCAGGAATGAATATGCCGCGATCTTCGGAAACCGCACGGAACGGGGCGACGGAAAGGACAGAGCGTTTGTTGAAAAGACGCTTTGCCGAATCCTGAGGCATTATTTCAAGGTGAGTGTGCCGGACGCAAATGCCCCGTTTCGCTTGATGCGTTCCGACTATGTTGGAAAATATATCTGTAAGCTCAGAGAAGATTATAATCTGCCGAATGTGATGCTGGTAGCATTTGGCGCTTACTATCATGAAGCAATTAAATTTATCCCCATCAGCTTTAAGCCAAGACAGGCGGGTACTAACTCTATAAACGTTAAGAAAATAGTGGGAATTGGCTGGCAGTCACTTCGTGATTTCAAAGAAATACAGAGGGGGATGTAATAATGGAAGGGTCGCATTTCTTTTCAAAAAATGATAAACAGCGCAAGTGGCTTACGGTATTGATTCTTTTTGTAATTGCATTTTTCACATCGTTTCTAACAAGAAATAATATTTGGAGAACCGGTATTTCCGGAACTGATTCCAGCGTTTTTCTCTACATCGGAAAGATGATCACAAAGGGATATATTCCCTACCGCGATACATTCGACCATAAAGGACCGCTTCTCTATTTAATTAATGCAGTGGGGTATTCTATCTCTCCGCAAAAGGGAATCTGGGTGGTGGAACTGATTTTCCTCTATGGAACGGTATGCTGCATTTATAAAATAGCAAGGCTGTGTGTGGATAATATAAAGTCACTGATTGTTACAATAATTTGTATCTCGCAATTAAGCGATTGGCTGGAAGGCGGCAATCTTACAGAAGAATATGCCATGCTTTTTATAGCCTATTCCTTGCTTGTGTTTCTTGACTATTTTCAGAATCGCAAAATCACAAGAGCACGGCTTATACTGACAGGCTTCTCTTTTATGGCGGTTTGCATGTTAAGAGCTAATATGATTTCTGTATGGTTGGTGTTTTGCCTTGTTGTGCTGTGTCAGTGCATTGTGCAGCACAGGTTTAAGGAGCTTGGACATTTTCTGCTTTATTTTTTAATCGGTGCAGCTGTTCTTGCATTGCCGATCTTGCTTTGGCTTGCATACCATGACGCAGTTGCAGATTTTTGGGAAGCTTATATCAGATTTAACATGATGTATACCGGGGACAGAGGGAATATACACAACCTCATTGTTTGCCTAATAAAATTCTACGAGTATCCTATTACCACGTTTGTTTTTGTATCGGGAGTATTCGTTTTTTTGAAAGACCGCAGGAAGTTAGATGCTTTGTATATATGTTTTCTTGCAATTACTATGGTGATGATGTATATGTCTGGAAGAATGTATCCGCATTATGCTATGATACTTGTACCAGCGTTTGCATATCCGATTGCAAGAATTATCGAATCTTTGCAAATCAATTCCATCCAAAGGTGTAATGCGGTGTTATTAGGAGCCGCAATTATGCTGATTTTGCCTTGCTTGGTGCAAATTGCAAGCGCAACGATAAGACATAAAGGATACTCAGCATATGAAATTTCCATTCTCAACTTGTGCAAGACGATAGAGGAAAACACAGATGAAGATGATAAGATTATAGTAAATGGTAATACCGATTCTATATATCTGTTATCCGACAGAGATTCTCTTTCAAAGTATTCGTACCAGTTCCCGATAGAAAGTATTAGCTCCGAAATAGCGGAAGAGTATTACAAAGATGTGAAAACAAAAGAGGCTAAGATAATAGTCTTGCGCGATAGTGAAGAAAATTACAAGGAAATGAAAGAATTGATAGAGGGCTTGGGCTATGTGAAGATTTCAGAGGAAAATTTGGGTGGTAATGCATATTCTGACCCAGCCTATGTTTATAAATTGAAGTAAGATGAAACATGCTAACCTTTAAATCCCTTTTTCAAAAATATAAAGATGTTGTACCCTATGCGATATTCGGTGTCCTCACCACACTTGTCAATATTGCGTCCTATTGGCTTTGCGCCCATGCTTTGGGCATGCCGGTAATGGCAAGTACGATTATTGCATGGATTCTTGCGGTTCTGTTTGCGTACATTACGAATAGAAGGTGGGTTTTCCTATCGCAAGTCAAGGGGCGCATGGCGATCATGAAGGAAATGCTGTCCTTCTTTGCGTGCCGCATTGCGACGGGGCTTGTTGATTGGGTTTGCATGCTTGTATAATCCTGAATTATTTAGCAAGCAAGCTGATTATTTTCAAAAAACAATCGAGACAAACAGAATGAGGAAAGAATTTATGTGTGATTATTTGGTTGTAGGCGCGGGACTTTATGGAGCGGTTTTCGCGCAGCAGGCTAAGGCTCATGGCAAAAACGTTTTGGTTATTGACAAGAGAGCGCATATTGCGGGAAATGTTTACACGGAAGACGTAGAGGGCATACATGTCCACAAATATGGAGCGCATATTTTTCACACGAATAATAAAAAAGTGTGGGACTACGTGACAAATTTTGCGACCTTTAACAGATTCACGAATTCGCCGGTCGCAAACTATCACGGGGAAATTTATTCCTTGCCGTTTAATATGTATACCTTCAATAAAATGTGGGGCGTTGTTACGCCTCGTGAGGCAGCGGAGAAGATACAGGCGCAGCGGAATGCTGCCGGAATTGCTGATCCAAAGAATCTGGAGGAGCAAGCTATCTCACTTGTCGGAACGGACATCTATGAAAAGCTCGTAAAGGGCTACACGGAAAAGCAGTGGGGGCGTGACTGCAAGGATTTGCCTGCGTTCATTATAAAAAGGCTTCCGGTTAGACTTACATATGACAACAATTATTTCAATGCGCTGTACCAAGGGATCCCGATGGGAGGGTACACAAAGATGGTCGCCAAGATGCTTGAGGGTATCGAGGTGCGGCTGAATACCGACTATTTTGAAAATAAAAAGAGTCTTGATTCTATGGCGAATAAAGTAATTTATACCGGGGCAATCGATCGCTACTTTGACTATAGACTTGGTGCATTGGAATATCGGTCGGTTCGGTTTGAGAGTGAACTGCTCAATATTCCCAGCTTTCAAGGGAATGCGGCTGTGAACTATACTGATCGTGAAACGCCGTGGACAAGAATTATTGAGCACAAATGGTTTGAATTTGGCAAAGATGATGAGGGCAATGAACTGCCACAAACAGTGATCAGCCGCGAATACTCCTCCGAGTGGAAGCCGGGCGATGAACCGTATTACCCCGTAAATGATGCAAAGAACAGCGCGCTTTATGCGGAGTACAAAAAACTCGCAGAGAATGAAAAGCATGTTATCTTTGGCGGCAGATTAGGAGAATACAAATACTATGATATGGATCAGGTGATAGCTGCTGCGCTAGATGCAGCCGAAGGTATGTTTTGCTGATTTGGTCTGGGGTAGTAGTATCCGTGCAGTATTGTATACAAAAACCGGGAGCGCCGAGCAAACGGCGCTCCCGAATGTTATACTCTATGCAATCAGACTTATTTGTCGAGCAGCTTTTTAATATCCAGCGCGGCGACGGCGGCGGTCAGCACGGCGGACGAATTATACCATACCAAGAACTATCAGGGAACTACAACGAGCTGTAGTATGCGGGATTCGATGTTGTTTAGCGGAGGAGCGCACACAAAAAAGCGACAACAAGAACGCCGAGATATACCAAAGCGATATATTTTCCGGGGTCTTTGTACGGCTTATTTTTCTCCGCTTCAATCTTCTTGACTGGCGATTTGTTAGCCTTGCGTTCTATCCATGAGTGGCAAAACGGGTCGTTCGGGTCATCCTTGAATGTTTGGTAGTACAGCTCATATTCACACATCAAGTCAACAATATCTTTATCTTTCGTTTGCTTCACCCCTATATACATTATCTTAAGCATACCATGCCAAGAACCATTAGGGAACTACAACTCTTCAATTTCGCCATAGTCGCCCAACTCACTGTATACGTGCACTTCATACTTTATACCACACCGCCAGCCGCCATGAATCCGCGGCAGATTTCCTCTCCTGTATCACGAATATGAACACCGGCGAGCCGATGCACAGGAAGAACGGGTAGTACAGGCACGAGACTAATTTTCTATCACGACGCGGTTGCCGTGGATGGAGAGCTTGCCCGCGCAGTAGAGCGCGACCGCCTGAGAGAGGATCTTCCACTCACCCTCCTCCATGACGCGCTGGCGGAGAATGTCGGGCGTGTCGTTCGGCAAGACCGCCACCGCCTTTTGCAATATGATGTTGCCCACGCGCCCGTCACCGTCGGCAAAATACGCCGTTGCGCCGGTCATCTTCACGCCGCGCTCAAGCGCCGCGCGGCACACATCGCCATCCACGTCCTCAAACGCGGGGTACATGGCGGGGTACGTGCCGATCATGCGGTTTTTGAACTGGTACGGCACGACACCGAGCGGGAGATTATACCCCGCGAGTATCACAAGCTCAATATCCATGTCGCGCAGCTTGTTGGCGATCGCCATGCTGTGGCTGGTCATGTTCGGAAAAAGCTCCGGGTCGACCACATACGCCGGCACGCCGGCGTTGAGCGCACGCTTCATTGCATAAACGTCTTTCTCCGGCGAAATGACCGCCACAAGCTCAAAATTTTCGATTTCCTTAAAATACATGGAGTCCAGAATAGCTTGGAGCTTCGCCCCGTCGCCGGACACCAATGCCGCCGCTCTGACCATACTTTTTTTACCCCCGCGAGTTTCTCAAAACCCGCAAATTCTCCCACTATGCAAAACTCGGTACTTGTGCACCGGGGAGTTTTAAGGTATAATGAGCTGCGTCCGCAAAACGCATTCGCAGTTCTATATGACCTTTTTCTCTGTAATTATACATTATACTGTATTCCTCGCACAAGGTCAAGGCATGGAGGCACAAGTTTATGACAGAAATTTTTCTTATACGGCACACGCAGGCGGAGGGCAATCTTTACCGCATGATGCAGGGGCATTGGGACGGCGACGTGACCGCCCACGGATGGGAGCAGATCGCCGCACTGGCGGAGCGGCTGCGCGAGGTGCCGATAGACGGGGTGTATTCAAGCGACCTGTACCGCGCACGAATGACGGCGGGCGCGGTGACAAAGTATCACCCGCTTACGCTGAATATTGACGCACGCCTGCGCGAGATCAATGTGGGACCGTGGGAGGCGGGCTTCTTCGGCAACGTGGTTCACGATTTCCCGGACGAGGCGGAAAAATTCCTCCGCCGTCCGTCGCAGTGGCATATAGACGGCGCGGAGACTTTCATGGAGGTGCAGCGCCGCGCCTATCCCGTGCTCTGCGAGATCGCCGCGCGGCATGACGGTGGGCGCGTCGCGGTGGTGAGCCACGGGGTGACGATACGCTGCATCATGTCGAAGATAACCGGCATACCGCTGGACGAGGTGGATAAGCTGCCCATATTCTTCAACACCTCGGTCACAACGCTGGAATATGCCGACGGTGCGTTCACCGTTAAGGGGGCGAATGACTGTGCCCACCTTGCCGAGTCGAACAGCTCCATGTGGCGCGAGCTCAGCGCGCTGCGCGACACGCCGCTCGACCCGCGCTCGGAGCGGGAGTATTACGCTACCGCCTATGCCGACGCATGGCGCGCCGCGCACGGCACTCTTGCGGGGTACGACGAGGGCGCATACCTTGCCGCCGCGCGCAACCATTATGACGATGACCACGGCGCGGTGCTGAAAATACTCGACGGGGATGAGCCGGTCGGGCTTGTGGACATGGATATGCGGCGCGGTGCGGCAGAGGGCGAGGGCTGGATCAGCTTTATCTGGCTGCGTGAGGACTACCGCGGCAAGGGCTACGGCATACAGCTGCTCGCGCGGGCGATAAAGACGTACACGAACATGGGGCGGCAAGAGCTGCGGCTGCATGCGGCGAGCGGCAACGAGGACGCGCTGCATTTTTACGAGAGCTGCGGCTTTGAGCGCATTGCCGAGGAGCGCGGCGCAAACGGAGCGCTTTTACTGATGAGGTGCAAACTTGGGAAAAAAGCATATGTTTGAAAACAGACCGGTGGTCATAAAGCAGATGCGCATCCCGGAGGGGCGGCGCATTATCGTTGTGTCGGATATACACGGCAATCTTGAATACTTCAAGGGTGTATTGAAGAAAGCGGGCTTTGGCGCGGAGGATGAGCTTATCATTGACGGGGACTTTCTCGAAAAGGGAGAGGACAGCCTCGGCACAATGAGATATATAATGGAGCTGTCGCGCGGCGGCAATGTGCACACGGTGTGCGGCAACTGCGACGACTGGTGCACGATATTCAAAAGCGACGAGCTCATGGATGAGTATCTCATGCACTACATACTGCATAAAAAGAGCGGCATACTCTGGGATATGCTCAACGCTGCGGGGCTTGACCTGTTTGAGACGGGCAGCTTCACCGCCTGCAAGCGCGAGATCGCCCGCGCGTTTGAGCCGGAGTGGCGCTTCCTCGCGTCGCTTCCGGACGCGATAGAGACAGAGAACTTCATCTTTGCCCACGCGGCGGTAGACCCGGACAAGCCCCTGCGCGAGCACACCATGGAGGATATGCTGCGCTGCGACCATTTTCTGACGCTGGGGCGCAGCTTTGAGAAATGGGTCATCGTGGGGCACTATCCCGTGCAGCTATACGGCACGGACAAAGTCTGTGCCAACCCAATCGTTGACCGCGAGCATAAGATAGTCAGCATCGACGGCGCTTGCTCCCTCAAGGACGACGGGCAGCTCAATGCCTTTATTATCCCGCATAAGTACAGTGAGGATTTCAGCTTCGTCGCCTATGATTCGTTTCCTGAGCGCGTCGTGCTCGACGATCAGGACGGGAGCGACACGTCATACTACATCCGCTGGGGTGACAGTCAGGTGCGCGTGCTGGAGCGGGGGGCGGAATTTTCCCGCTGCCGCCATGTGCGCACGGGGTACGAGATGGATATACTGACAAAATACCTCTTTTCCGACAGCGAGTATACCGACTGCAACGACTGCACGGACTATGTGCTGCCGTTGAAAGCGGGCGATATTGTGCGCGTGGTGGAGGAGACGAGCCGGGGGTATTTCGTCAAGCACGGCGGCTGGTCGGGCTGGTACAGGGGTGAGCTGGGCTATGTCCGCTGACGCGCTGCACACGGCGGGGGATTACGCCGTGATATGGATGATAATAATGAGCGCGGCGCTTTTCATGCTGATGGGCATTGACAAGGGGCGCGCGAGGCGCGGCGCACGGCGCATATCGGAGAAGCGGCTGTTCGCCGCCGCGCTCATGGGCGGCGCGTTCGGTGGGTGGCTGGGCATGTACGTGTTTCGCCACAAGACGCGCCACTGGTATTTTGTGTGGGGCTTCCCCGCAACAGCACTCGCAGAGGCGGCGCTGCTGTGGTATTTGAAAACATCGTGATAACCTGAGATGCAAGGACTATGGAGACAAAAATCGAAAGAATAAAACAGGGGGAAGAGGCATATCTCGAATGCGAGAAGCGCTGGGTGTTCGGCGTGCTGATGCTCGTGGGCGGCTTTTTCGGCGGCTTCACCTACACGATACGCGGCGGGGTGTTCTGCAATGCGCAGACGGCAAACGTGGTGCTCTTCGCCATTGAGCTGGCGCGCAGAAATTGGAGCAGCGCGCTCTATTACGTGATACCGATAAGCGCGTATCTGCTGGGCACGATACTCTCCGAGAGCGCGGCGTACTACATAAAGCGGCTGCATCTCATCCGCTGGGACACGCTTTTCATCATCGTGGAGATGATTGCCGTGGTCATCCTTGCACTGCTGCCGGAGAGTGCGCCGTATCAGATAACGCAGGTGGCGGTGAACTTCATCTGCTCCATGCAGTTTAACACCTTCCGTCAGGCGCAGGGCATACCCATGGCTACGACGTTCTGCACCAACCACATCCGGCAGGTCGGCATTGCCGCGAGCAAGCTGATGCGCCATCGCGGCGGCAGGGCATATGCCGACAGGATGTTCTTCCATCTGAAAATGCTGGGACTTTTCGTGCTGGGCGTGATATGCGCGGTGCTGCTGTGCACGCGCTTTGCAGGGCGGGCGATGTTCTTCGCGCTGCTGCCGCTGTCGGTGGTGCTCTCCGACCTTATGTACGCCGACCTCAAGATCGAGCACGGCAGCTTCGAGAAAAAACCGAGAGGACATTGAGAGATAATAGTATAAGGCAGCGCCGCGTTATACGGTACTGCCTTATATTATCGCATTACATTCCGTCGTCGGTGACGGAGTCGGTGCGGAACAGGAGGGACACGCACCACAGCGCGGACAGCCCCACAAGGGTGTAGACAACGCGGCTGACGGTCGCGGTCTGCCCACCGAACAGCCACGCAACGATGTCAAAGCGGAAAAGACCAACGCTGCCCCAGTTGATGCCGCCGATTATCGTCAGTATCAGAGCTATGCGATCCATTACCATGTAAAAAAGAACTCCTCTCTTGCGGCGCGGCTGAATGACCGTGCCGTATAGTTGCCCTTATAGTCTGCCCCGCTGAGGAGAATCTATGCAAAAAATTCGCATTCGACAAAACTGGTGCCCGTTCGCTCTTTACAATTGCCCGCCGCCGTGCTACATTATACTCACAGCTTATCCAATTGATCCCCACGGGGATCAGGCTCATATCTTTATCCCACAACCCTGTTTCGGCGGACTGACGCTATGCTCAGTCCGCCCCTTTTTTGTTTATAAACGGCGCGTATATCACCGCCCAAACGGCGGCGAGGAGCGGGAGGTAGCCGAGAATATAGCCCGGACGGCCGAGGGATGCGAACCACTCCAGCGGCGAGCCGGGGGAGGGGTAGTTGAGGAACATATAATTCGTTGCGGTGAAGCGGTCAAAGACAAACACGGGCACGGCGAGCGCGAGCATTACGCCAAAGCACGCTCCGGCGCAGCGTATGTCGGGGACGATGTCCCCCGCGAGCACCTGCATAACGACGTAGGTGACGGTGAGAAGATGCCCGGTGAAGCCCGCAAAGGTCATAAACGATATGAGCGGGTAGATGCGCCAATCCGGGAAGAGCAGCGCGGCGAGCGCGCCGGGCATACAGAAAGCATAAAGAAACTGCCCTGTCATCTCACCGCCGTGCAGGGCGTGCCACGCCGAGATGTACACCGCCAGCGCGCACAGGTGCAGCGGCAGACGGTCAACACCGTACAGTCCGGCGCGGGCGAGCAGCGCCGCGCGCGAAAGCTCCACCGCCAGCGTGCAGAACGCCGTGACGAGCCTCAGCCGCCGTCTGTGCGCGGCGGGAGCGGCAAGATATGTCCGGCATATTATGAGCGCAAGGCTTACCCCCGCCGTGAGCCATGCGATATGCCCCCATGAGAGCAACGCAAAGCCGCTGGTGCGGAGGTCATCACCATCTGCGCGAAAGAAATTTGATGTTATATCCGACATTTTGCATAGTATATGCACTTGCCGTGTGAAATATGCCGAAATAGCTGTTGACATTTCAAATATAGGCTGTATAATATCGACAGTGAATGGAATCAGATAGAGGTGCGGCTGTCAAGAGTAGCCCCATGCAAGGCGCGGAAACGCCGGGGCGAAAGGGGCTGCCGCCGAAGGGCTGTGCGGTTTCCGCCGCGCTGTACCTGGGACGCGGGACAATATCCTGCGGACTGTCATCCCGCAACGGGGTGGAGCGCTGTCGGACGGTCAAGGATTTGTATGTCATGAACAGTGTCTGCTCTGTTCATGATATTTTTTATTTGGAGGTATCTATGTACGGAACTTTCTGGGCACTCGTGCCGCCGCTCGTGGCAATAGTGCTGGCACTCATCATCAAGGAGGCATACTCCTCGCTGTTCATCGGCGTTATCATCGGCGCGATGTTCTGCGCCAACTTTGCCCCCGTGGGGACGCTCGATGTCGCGCTCAATGACGGGCTCATCGCCTCGATCTCCGACAACGCGGGCATCTTCCTCTTTCTCGTGCTGCTGGGGATAATCGTCGCGCTGGTCAATGCCTCCGGCGGCTCTGCCGCGTTCGGGCGCTGGGCGGAGAAGAACATCAAGACCCGCGTGGGCGCGATGCTCGCAACGTTCGTGCTGGGTGTGCTCATTTTTATCGACGATTACTTCAACTGCCTGACCGTCGGTTCGGTTATGCGCCCCGTCACGGACGGACACCGCATCTCCCGCGCAAAGCTTGCCTACCTCATCGACGCGACCGCCGCGCCCGTGTGCATGATCGCGCCCATATCCTCTTGGGCGGCGGCGGTGTCCGGCGTTGCGTCCGACCTTGACATCGGTGTGTCCGGCATTCAGCTTTTCGTCATGGCGATACCGTATAACTTCTACTCTCTGCTCACCTTTGTGTTCATCATCGCCATAACCTTTATGAAGTTCGACTTCGGTCCGATGCGCCTGCACGAGATGAACGCCCAGCTCAACGGTGAGCTCGGCGCGCTCGAAAGCGAGGAGAGCGCGACCGATGCCAACCCCAAGGGGCGCGTTATCGACCTTGTGCTCCCCGTGTGCATCCTCATCGTCGCGTGCACGCTGGGCATGGTGTATGTCGGCGGGTTCTTCGGCGTTGACGCTTGGGGCGGCACGGACTGCGCGGGCGATTTTATCGCCGCATTCGGCAACACCGATGCCTTTATCGGTCTGCCTTGGGGCGGCATTATCTCCCTCGTGCTGATAGTCATATATATGCTTGCCCGCCGTCTGATGAGCTTCAAGGAGGCGATGGACTGTGTGCCCAAGGGCTTTATCGCCATGGTGCCGCCCATCATCATCCTCACAATGGCGGTCTCCCTCAAAACCATGACCTCCAACCTCGGCGCGGCGGAGTATGTGCACGACCTTATGATCGGCGCGTCGCAGAGCCTTTACAATATGCTGCCCGCCGTTATCTTCATCGTGGCATGCATTCTCGCCTTTGCCTCCGGCACGTCGTGGGGCACATTCGGCATACTCATCCCCATCGTCACCGCCATTTTCCCCGGCGACAGCCCCCTGCTCATCATCGGCATATCCGCCTGCTGCGCGGGCGCTGTCTGTGGCGACCATTGCTCCCCCATTTCCGACACGACCATCATGGCATCTGCCGGCGCGCAGACCAACCACCTCGACCATGTTACCACACAGCTGCCCTACGCCGTCGCCGTGGCGGCACTGAGCTTCGTGACGTACATCTTCGCGGGCTTCGTGCAGAACGCGGTGATCAGCCTTGTGTTCGGCACGGTGCTGACCGTGGGTGCACTGTTCGTGATACGCGCGGTAGAAAACAAAAAGGACGCGAAAGCGTAATATATAATAACAAGCAATAAAAAGCTGCGGGAGTGATTTTCCCGCAGCTTTTTTATTGCTTTTTGCGGCACAAAGGCGTAAAATATAGCGGTTTTCTGATACGCTATACAAGGAGAGAGCCTATGAACGCGGTGCGTAAATTCATAAATGAGGTACGGCTGTACGCCGTGGCGCTGGGCAAGTGGCTTGCCGTGGCGGCGCTGACGGGGGTACTGTGCGGGCTTATCGGGTCGGCGTTCGCGCTGAGCGTGAGCCGCGTGACGGCGCTGAGAACGGCGAACGGCTGGCTCATCTATCTGCTGCCGCTGGCTGGCGTGGCTGTCGCGTCGGTTTACCGGGCACTGCGCACGGAGGGCATGGGCACGGATGATATAATAGACGCGGTGCATCTGGGGAAGCCGCTGAGCGCAAGGCTCGTGCCGTCGATATTCATCGGCACGGTGCTGACGCATCTTTGCGGCGGCTCTGCCGGGCGCGAGGGCGCGGCGCTGCAGATGGGCGGCACGATAGGCTACTGGTCGTCACGCCTGCTGCGTCTGGACGACCGCGACACGCGCACGGGGACGTTGTGCGGCATGGCGGCGTTTTTCTCTGCGCTCTTCGGCACGCCGCTCGCCGCGACGATGTTCGCCATCATGGCGATAAGCGTGGGAGAGCTGTACCACGCGGCGTTCATCCCGTGCTTCACCGCCTCGCTCGTCGCCTACGGACTGTCAATGTGGCTGGGCGTCGCGCCGGTGCGCTTTACGGCGGTCATTCCCGCGCTCGCCTCGACCTATCTTGTGCGCGCGGCGATACTCGCGGCGCTGTGCGCGTGGGTGTCGGCGCTGTTCTGCGCGCTGCTGCACACCTCCGCGCGGCACATGAAAAAATTTATCCCCAACCCGTGGCTGCGCGCCGCCGCAGGCGGGGCTGCCGTCGTGGCGCTGACGCTTATCTGCGGCACGACGGACTATAACGGCGCGGGCATGGACGTTATCACCGCCGCGATAGAGCAGGGGCGCGTGAAGCCGGAGGCATTCGCGCTGAAAATGCTGTTCACCGCCGTGACGCTCGCGGCGGGGTTCAAGGGCGGCGAGGTCGTGCCGTGCTTTTTCGTGGGGGCGACGTTTGGCTGCGCCGCCGCGCCGCTGCTGGGACTGCCCGCGTCGTTCGGCGCGGCGCTGGGACTTGTGAGCGTTTTCTGCGGCGCGACAAACTGCCCCATCGCGTCAACGTTTCTGTCCATTGAGCTTTTCGGCGGGAGCGGGGTGCTGTATTTCGCGCTCGCCTGCGGCGTGAGCTATATGCTCTCCGGCTACGGCGGGCTCTACTCCAGCCAGACGATACTCTATTCAAAGCTCAAGGCGCAGTACATCAATGTCCACACCAACGCCCACCATGTCGGCGACCCGAACGAAAAGCTGCCGGATGTAAAGGGCAGCCTGAAGAAATAATGATAAAAAACCTCACGGTCAATTCGGACGTGAGGTTTTGACGTTATTCGGTCTTATCCACGTGGAGCTTGGCGGCGAGGGCGACAGCAAACGTGACGACCTGCGCGGTAGGGACAGCGAGCCATACGCCCATCAGCCCCAGCATGAGCGGCAGCACGACGAGGAACACCAGCGTGCACACAGGCTCCGCGTACACAAGGATGTACGACAGCGTGGTCTTTTCCGTGGCGTAAAAGTACGACGTTGTGATACGCACAAAGGCGAGGGGGAGCATCGTGGCAACGAAGAACGGCATATAGGTGCTCACGCCGAGGTTAGCCTCCTCCGACGCGCCGAAGAGCCGCCCAATGCCATTGCGCGCGAGAAACACGGTGATCATGCACGCCGCAGAGAGAATGAACGCCGTGCGGTATGCCGCGCGCCGCGTGCTTTTGATACCGTCCGTGCTGCCCTCGCCGTAATAGAGGCTGACGAGTGGCTGGCAACCGTCGCCCACGCCTTGCAGCAGCAGATAGACGATGGCGATGACATAGCCGATACAGCTATATATGGCGACGGACTGCTCGTTTCCGTAGAGCAGAAGGAAGCGGTTCATCAGCAGCATCGTCACCGTGGGTGAAAACGTCAGCCCGAACGGGGACAGTCCGAGCTTCAGCACGTTGCCCCAGAGCGCTGCCAGATCATCGGACAGGGCGAGGCTGACGCGGCACTTTTTCACCGCGAAGGACACGATCGCTGCGAGCATCGTCGCCGCCTGACCGATTATCGTTGCCCACGCTGCGCCGGACATGCCCCACCCGGCGACCCACACAAAGATGTAGTCCAGAACGATGTTGCAGACAAAGCCGAGTATCATGGCGACCATTGCCCATGTCGCGCCGCCCATGTTGCGGATGAACGGAACGAGTCCCGTTGCGAGCACCTGAAACACTGTGCCGAGGGCGATGACGCGGACATACTCAGTTGAGAGGGCGAGCGCGGCATCCCGCGCGCCGAGCAGGCGCATAACGGGCGCGGCGAGGGTGAAAAACAGCGCCGTGAGGACGATGCTGACAAAGAGCATCAGCACGACTGTGCCGGAAAAGGCGGTCTGCTGCCGCCGCTCATTGCCCTGCGCGCCGTATATCGTGTAATGTATGCCGCCGGAGAGTCCAAGCCCCGTGCCGACCGCCTGGATAAACGCGCTCACAGGGTAGCCCAGCGCGATCGCGGCGAGTCCGATGTCGCCAAGGCTTTGCCCGATGAAGAAGCCGTCCACGATCGTGTATACCCCGGACAGAGCAAACGCAAGGACGGACGGAATGACGTAAGAGAGAAAGCTTTTATTTTTTTCAGTGTTCATTTTTCGCCTTTTTCATTTCCTTTTCAAAAACAGTTGTGAACAGCCTTATGGCGTTCAGCATTTCGTCCATACGCTCATTGCCGATAGTGGCAAGCACACGGTCTTCAAGCTCATAGAGCGGCGCGAGCATCGGCGCGGCGTACTCCGCGCCCGCCGGAGTGAGGCTGACGTACTTTTCCCGTCTGTCGGCGCTTTCTGCCGCCAGATGCACGAGCCCCTCTGCTTTCAGCGCGCGCACGACGGTGTTGACCGTCTGCTTTGAAAGCCCCGTATAGTCGGCGATCATTTTCTGCGTGATGGCATCGTGACCGTCGATCGCGTACAGCACGAAGAGCTGGTACGGGTTGATGCTGCGTGAGGAAGCCCAGGTCGTGTAAAGCGCGCTCGCCTGTCCCCACGCCTCCCAGATTTTCTTTGCGTTGTTCATTGTGTCACCTGCTATAATAGTATTTGCAAATACTATTATAGCACTTAAAAATATTTATTGCAAGCTAAAAATGCGCAAAAACTGCCGCGGCAATGCGGTGAAAGCATTGTCACGGCAGTTATGAGCTTATGAGTTTGGTGCATGTCAGGGTGCAGTCTGGTTTTCTATCAGCAGCTCCTCACAGCCGATGATGCGGCGCGCGGTATAGTCGCGCGTGCTGTCCTCCAGCGGGGTGAGCACCACGCCGTAGGCAGAGCCCATGGCATGGATATAATACCCCTTGCCCATGTATATGCCGACATGCCCGACGTACTTGCCAGAGGTGTAGAACGCCAGCAGATCGCCGGGCAGAAGCGCGTCATGCTCGATCTCCGTGCCCTGCTTCGCCTGATCGTTTGCCACGCGCTCCAGCCGGTAGCCAAACTGCTCATAGATATAGTACACGAAGCCGGAGCAGTCGAAGCCCGTCTCCGGCGATTTTCCGCCGTATTTATACTTCCAGCCGATGTAGCCGGAGGCAAACTCGGCAATCTGCTGCCCCAGCAGCTCCTCCTCCGTCGGCTGCGGCTCGGCAGGCTCGGTTTCCTTATCCGACCGGTCGAGGAACGTGGGGGAGTAAGCCTCTTCGCCCAGCGCAAGGCAAAGTGCACCGCCGTCTGCGCTAAGCTCCGCCGTGCGCTCCGCGCCGATCGCGCAGTCGGGGAAAAAGTGCAGCGTCACGGCACCGCCGTCCTCCGCCCACTCAAACGGCGTGACATCATATGTGCCCGTGCCGTCCGCGCCGAACGTGAGCGTTTGAGCATCGTCATCCGCCAACCATTCCGCCTGCGTCAGCAGCCGCCCCACTTGGGAGAGCGTGACCGCCGCTGCGGTATTCTTTTTTATTATATGCCCGCTGCAGCTAGAAAGCAGATACGCCAGCAGCACCGCCGCGAGCAAAAACGACAGACATCTTTTCATGTCACGCATTATATCACAAAATATACAAAAGCACATAAAAATCGCATAATGCGGCGAGGTCTTGATAAAATAACCGAGGCTATTCTATCCTCCTCATCACGGTTAGATCGCCGCTGGTCATCACCGCCTCAAACGCGGGAAACCATTCCGGCGTTTCGGTATCCGTGTAGTAGTCCACAAAAAGCTCCGTCAGCACGCACCACTCCGCGTCGAGCGGGCTGCGGTCGTTGTACAGGTATGAGTAGCTTACCCGACCAGTGTTGAGATACATTGCGCGCGGCTTGTGGAACACAACGAGGTCGTCCTCTGCGGCGTTCTGCTGAATGTATTTATACACGGCTATTGCGTCTGGCGAATATGCCCCGGTCATGCCGGCGTGAATATCCCCGCCGGAGGCGCGGAGCGTTCGGATGTTCTGCGTGTCCTGTGTTATCACCTGGGAGAAAAGCGCGGCGCAGAGCGCGGCGGTCAATATGCCGCGCACGGCGAGAGCCAAACGGCGGGGCTTGCCGCCCTGCGCGCGAACGGGCAAATGCCCGCGCGCAAACATATACACGGCGCGGCATCCATAGCCGCCGAACAGCAGCAGCACCGGCATTACGCCGAAAAGATAGCGCAGACCCTGTGTGTACGGCAGCAGGCATGTGCCTATCGCACTGCCGACGGCGTAGACGGTGAGCTGAAGATTGCGCTTTATGCCGTCAGTGACCATGCCGAGCGCAGACAGCGCAAGAGCGAGCCACGAGAGAGCGCGCGCCGCGTCGAACACAGCGTCGAAAAAGCCCTGCGGCAGCCTCGAGAGCAGCGGATACGGAACGAATGACCATATCGCGCAGCATATCGAGGCGCGGACGGTGTCGGCAAGGTTGGTGATATAATAGAGCGCGTTTGCTGCTGACGTGCTGAGATTTATACCCGTCACATCGCCGGAGTTCAGCGTCGGCGGGAGCAGGAGCAGCCTCTCAGACACGAGCTTGAGAAGAAGAAAGCAGAGATACGGCGCGAGATGAATAAAAATATCCTCGCGCTTGAGCTCGCGGCTTTTGATAAGCGTGACGACTTGGCACAGCAGAAAAACACCGAGCAGCGCAAGCCCGTTGAGCCTGACCTCATAGGTGTACCACAGCAGCGCACCAATCAGAATGCCGGGAATGAGCCGCTTTTTTATGCTGCGCGAAAAATATATTTCCGTGGTAAGCAGCGACAGCGTGCACAGAAACATATACACGACATCGCTGTAAACGGAGTTTATAAGGTCGTAAAAAACAGGCGCGCCGCAGTATGCAGCCACAAGCAGCACCGATGGGCATACGGTGAAGCGCCGCCGCAGAAAAAGATACAGCACCGCCGCAAACGCCGCAAAGCACAGCACGGACGGCAGCTTGTAGTATATTATGCTGGAAAAGTCAACCGTGTCATAGCCGACCGCGGCGTACACGAGCGCAAGCAGCAGAGGGTAGCCCCAGACGTATACAAGCTCTCCGTCCGTGCCCTCCGGCAGGATGGACGGGTGCATTATGTAGTTGAGCCTCGCCATATCCCGAAACGTTCCGTTCGCAATGGCGATACCCTCATTGATATACGCGGCGAAATCGTCGCCCCAGCTGCAGTCCGGGTACAGCGAGCCGAGCGCGGCGATCAGCACGACGAGCGCGAGCAGCGCAGCAATGACGGCATCGCGGCGCGTATAGCGGCACGAGAGCACACTCGCATCAAGTACCATCGGCGG
This sequence comes from Butyricicoccaceae bacterium, assembly GCA_963629655.1. Taxonomy (GTDB): domain Bacteria; phylum Bacillota; class Clostridia; order Oscillospirales; family Oscillospiraceae; genus Limivicinus. The sequence goes on from CAVGKI010000014.1 coordinate 17,842, forward strand.
ACACCCCTTTCTTTGCCATAAGGCAGCCGACAACCCGCCCCGCAGTCTTCCACAGCAGCCTTATCACCCTCGCAAAGCCGTAGCTGAGCACAACAAGCCAGATGAAAATGAGCGGGGAGTATTTTGGCAGATATACAAGCCTTTGCAGCCAGTAGTAGCACAAAAACGTGTGCACGAGCCACATTATCGCGGACTCCTCGCCGAGTCTTGCCAGCACCTTGCCCGCGAGCAGCATCGGCTTTGTCGGCAAAAGCGCGGTCAGGCATAGGATGAACACTGCCGCGTTGATAAAGTCGTAGCATTTGGCGTTGCGCGTGCGGACGAGGAATATTGCGCACATAACGGCGACGGCGGCAATGCACCATAAGAGCCGCCCCCGCAGCCGCGCCTTTGCTGCCGACAGCACGTCCCAGCGCGCGAAAATAACGCCAGTGAGGAACGCCGGGAGAAGCTCCAGCAATTCCCTTGCCCTGTCACAGAACACGGTGGAGGCAAAGACCGTGAACACATTGAGCGTCATTATATACGGAATAATATAGACGATTACCGCATTTATGATGAGCACGAGAAACAGGTCGATGTACAGCCCCGCGTTCCGCCGCTCGACAAAGCGCTTTATTGCCGGAAACAGCACCAGCAGCACCGCAAACGGCAGCACGAACCACCACTCGTTATTGAACGAAGAGCTCAGCCCGAGGAAGTTATAAATAATGTCGTACATTATAAGCGAGCGCCGCAAAAACAGGTTTTTGTACACGATAACTGGCAGACACACGAAAAAAACCATCCAATAGGTCTTGTAAAGACTTTTTATATGCCGCGCCGTGAGGGCGGAGACATCCCCGCCGTTCAGCGACGAGCGGTACAGCCCGTACCCGCTGAGAAACGTGAATATCGGGACGCAGATGCGTCCGAATGTGCCCAGACACACGGAGAGATTAGTCTCGTTAAAATACCACAGCGACACGAACTCTCCCGCCTCCACCCGCTCGGGAAAGGCGAACAGATGGTGACAGAGCATAAGGCATATCGCAACGCCCTTTATTATCTTTGTGTCCTGCTTGGTAAACTCCACAATGTTAACCTCCGATGAGATGTAATCCTATTCAAAAAAACAAATGCGCGCTGTGATAAGCCCCAGTATCCGTTATCCCTCAAAAAACTTCATTCCGCGCGGGACGATGAGCTTTGCCGCGCCGGGGACAAGGCTTATCTGCGCCCGGCGACCGTAAAGCGCCTCGCCGTCGATGTTTATTACCTCGTCATCGTCAAAGCCTATCTCTATGGACGTGCCCTTTAGATGCGTGATGAGGCGCGGGGGAAGCTCGTCCGCAAGCCCCTTGGCGTACTTGCCGATAAGCGCGGCAAACGTGATGATGTTGACGCGGCGCACGATGATAAAATCAAGCTCGCCGTCGTCGGGGCGGGCAGTGAGACTGGGGTTGAAGCCGCCGCCGTAGTAGCGCCCATTGCACGCACACACGAGCGCGTGCATCCCCTCCTCGTAATGCTCGCCGCACTTTATGTACATGTTGCGGTTGATGCCCTTGAACATATTCACCACCGCCGACACGACGTAGCCCGCCGCGCCGCCGATTATCGGCAGATGGCTGTACTCGTGCACGGAGGTGCCGATGCGTGCGTCAATGCCGACGGAGCAGATGTTGCTGCACCAGCGCCCGTTGCAGTCGATGAGGTCGATGGGGCGCTCCTCGCCGTCGAGCAGCGCGTCAAGATCGCTGTAAAGCTCCGCCTCATTGCCGAACATACGGCAAAAGTCATTGCCTGTGCCGGTGGGGAAAGGGCAGATGGCGACGTTGGGGAGTTGCGCCGCGCCGCAGACGCACTCGTTGAATGTGCCGTCGCCGCCGCAGGCGTAGACGCGGATATGCTCGCCGGAGGCGGCTTCCGCAAGTATCTTGTCCGCCGCATCCATCGGGGCGCGCGTGACGTATATCTCGAACTCGCCGCCGCGCTCGGCAAACGCCTTTTCGACCTTGGCGCGAACCTCCTGCGTGTGATCCTTGCCGCCGGCGACGGGGTTGACGATGAAAAGATGCTTCATGGTTTCGCTAGTCTCCTTGATTATTTATAGTACATAAAGAGGTCGCATTTGATCATGCCGTTGTAGAGCTTGCGCTTTTTGTCGGCGGTCTTGCCGAAGCAGCGCTCAAACTCCGTGTGCGAGGAGAGCAGATAAAGCTGCCAATTTTCCGTGCTGCGCCATGCCGCACCGAACGCGCGGTAGAGCGCCTCCGCCTGCTCCTTCTCCATTATCCGCTCGCCGTAGGGCGGATTTGTGACGATAACGCCGCGCTCTGTCACGCGGTCGAACGCCGCCGCATCGGCAAGCTCGAAGCGGATAATGTCGCTCACGCCTGCGCGCTCTGCATTCTCCCGCGCGATGGCAATCGCTTTCGGGTCAATGTCCGCGCCGACGATGCTATACTCCCCGTGAAATTCTCTCGCCCGTGCCGCCTCGCGCGCGTCGCGCCACACGGCAGAGGGGATAATGCGCCAGCTCTGCGCGGCAAAGCTGCGGTGCAGCCCGGGGGCGATGTTGCGCGCGATGAGCGCCGCCTCGATGGGGATGGTGCCGCTGCCGCAGAACGGGTCACAGAAATCGTCCCGCCCGCGATAGCGCGAGAGCTTGACCATTGCCGCCGCCATAGTCTCCTTGAGCGGGGCGGCGTTGTGCGCCGGACGGTAGCCGCGCTTGTGCAGCCCCTCGCCCGACGTGTCCAGACACACGGAGACATTGTCCTTCATTATAGAAAACTGCACCTGATACGTCTCTGCGCTCTCCGGGAACCAGTCCATCCCGTACACGCCGCGCAGCCGCTCCACTATCGCCTTTTTGATGATCTTCTGGCAGTCGGACACGGAAAAGAGCGTGGAGTTGAGACTGTACCCCTTGACGGGGAACGCCCCGTCGCGTGGGATAATATCCTCCCAGCGGATCGCCTTGACACCCTGAAAAAGCTCCTCAAACGTCACGGCGTCAAAGCGCCCCAGCTCCATGAGCACGCGCTCACCCACGCGCAGATTGACATTGGCGCAGGCAACGGCGCTCTCGTCGCCGGTGAAATACACGCGCCCGTTTTCACTGGCGACGTTTGCCATGCCCAGCCGCTTCAGCTCGTCCGCAATCGGTGCCTCAAGCCCCAGAAGGCAGGGGACACACAGCTTGAAATCCATACCAAATAACCTCATTTTTATTCAATACTATTATCTAATAAGAAGCTTTCTATAGATGATAGTATATAAATATACTATGGTTGATTGCATAATGAAGTTGGACACCTAAGAAAAAATCCATAGTGATTTTCTC
>CAVGKI010000015.1:0-19483 GCA_963629655.1 Butyricicoccaceae bacterium
CGTTGGTGATGATGCTCTCCGCGTCATCGTCCAGCTCCTTCTCGGCGGCGGCAATGTCCGCCTCGACATGCGCCTTGACGTCCTCGGGAATGCTGAGCTTCTCAAGCACCTTGTCGTCGCGCTCGAAAACCTTGATGGCGTACCAGCGCTGCTGCTCCTCCGGCATGCTGTGCACAACCGCCTCCTCAATGTGCGCCAGCGCATGCTCAACAGGACCGGAGAAGGTGTGCTGGGGGAGCGTCTTGCCGTTCTTTGCCGCCTCGATTGCGGACTCGGCAGCCTCCATAACGCCCTCGCCTTTCAGCGCGGAGATCTCGGTCACGGGGCAGCCGAGCTCACGGGAGAGCTCCTTGATATTGATGCTGTCGCCGGACTTGCGCACAACGTCCATCATGTTTACCGCGATCACCACGGGAATGCCGAGCTCGGTGAGCTGGGTGGTGAGGTAGAGGTTACGCTCAAGGTTTGTGCCGTCGATTATATTCAGTATTGCGTCGGGGCGCTGCTCAATGAGGTAGTTGCGCGCCACGACCTCCTCCAGCGTGTACGGGGAGAGAGAGTAGATACCGGGAAGGTCCATGATGACAACGTCATCATGCTTTTTCAGCTTGCCTTCCTTTTTCTCAACCGTGACGCCCGGCCAGTTGCCGACGAACTGGTTGGAGCCGGTCAGCGCATTGAACAGCGTGGTCTTGCCGCAGTTGGGGTTGCCGGCAAGAGCAATTTTGATCTGTTTGTCCATTTTTGCAAAAACTCCTTTTTCGTTAAACTCCTTTAACCTTATGGGAAATGAAAAAGCCGGGCTTACTCGGCAATTTCAATCATTTCCGCGTCTGCCTTACGCAGAGACAGCTCATAGCCTCTCACGGTGACCTCGATGGGATCGCCGAGAGGTGCGACTTTGCGTATGTAGACCTCGGTGCCGCGGGTAATGCCCATGTCCATAATGCGGCGCTTGATGGGACCTTCGCCGTGGAGCTTGACAACGGAAACGGTCTCGCCGATCTTTGCCTGCTTGAGTGTTTTCACTCTCTTGTCCTCCTCTATTTGCATTTTAATGATGAACCGAAGCGGATCACGGCATCAAATCATAATCTTGCGAGCCATTTCCTCGCTTATCGCGATTCTGGCTTCCTTGACCTTGACGATGATGTTGCCGTTGAGCGCGGTGATGACAGTCACAGAGTCGCCCACGATGAAGCCCAGATCCTCCAGATGCTTTTTGACCTCGGGCGAGCCGCCGATGCGCCGTATTATGTTCTCCTCGCCGGGATCTGCCAGAGCAAGAGGCATCATAAAAAACCGACCTTCTTTCTCTTTGATGAACCGTGACCGGGGCTATCCCGTTCACGGAAAAAGCATAGGGTTAAAACTCCTTAACCGTGTGTGAGTTTAGCATATCTAACCCTATATGTCAATAGGAATTTTTTATTTTCGCAAAGTTCTTGCAATTTTGGTTAAAGTGTGCTAACTTAGGTATACATAATTCAAAAATATTCACCTTATGAAAGCTGGTACACTATATATGGTTATACAAAAAGCGTCGGAGGACTATTTGGAGGCCATGCTCATGATGAAGGAGAAGCACGGCTATATCCGCTCCATCGACATTGCCGCGCAGCTCAACGTCACAAAGCCCAGCGTCACCTACGCCACAAAACGCCTAAAGGAGAGCGGGCATATCACTATGGATAAGGACGGGCTCATCACGCTCACCGATAAGGGCATGGCTGTTGCCGCCAGCATGCTCGACCGGCACAAGTCGCTCACAAAATTTCTGATGATGCTCGGCGTGGACAGGGAGACGGCGGAGAACGATGCCTGCAAGCTTGAGCATGATTTGAGCGAGGTTTCCTTTGAGGCGATATGCACCCATGTCCGTCAGGTCGTCGCCGAGCACGAGGCGCACGGTGAGCACATGGACGTGCCGGATATAAAATAGAGTATGGGTTACGACACATCTGCGTCTCAAAAAGCAAAAATCACTCGAAAATGCATCACGGTCAGGTGCAGGGCAAGTTTTGCCAAAAGAATCAAAGCATTCCCTCAAGCATCGGTTTTATTCTCCATTGTCAAGTCTTTGCTCTTCCGCAACAAAGCTTTTACTTCCCTGAAACAAATTCGCACTTAATTTTGAAACATCTTTTCGGTATAGTTATACTTGCAAGTGCAAGAGCGATTCTTTTTCATTTTGTCCTACCTTATAAGAACGGGGCGACCGAGCGGTCGCCCCTGTTTCTTTATGGAAGCGCTGCGCAATACACCTGCGATACAGCTTATCTCTTCGCGGGAATGATCTCTATCCAGTACCCGTCCGGGTCCTCGATGAAATATATGCCCATTTCGGGGTTTTCAAAGCAGATGCAGCCCATTGCCTCATGCTTTGCATGCGCGGCGGCATAGTCCTCCGCCGTGAAGGCAAGATGAAACTCCTGCTCGCCGAGATCATACTGCTGTGTATGCTCGCGCAGCCATGTCAGCTCAAGGCGAAAATCGCTTGTCCCGTCGCCGAGGAAGATTATTTTATAGCTGCCGTCCCTTGCGTCCTTTTCGCGCACAGGCTCAAGCCCCAGCGCATCCTTATAGAATTTCAGACTGCGCTCAAGCTCCTTTACATTGAAGTTGAAATGATTGAACCGAAACATTCGGGCACCTCCTATTTAATACTAGGGCTTGTTTGGAAAATAGCGGAATACCCAACCGGTGAGGAATTTTTGTGCCGATCAAGGCAATTTTTCGCGGGAATACTTTGTGTATTGCAAGAAATATTAACGCAGAGCGGCGCAAAAAGATCCGCCGGTTGTGCGTTCTGCCGTTTTTCAAACAAGCCATAAGCAAAAAACCGGGGCGGAATACGCCTCGGTTCATGCTTTCCCGGAATTTTTTTAAGGCAATACCGCATAATGCGGCAAGGACAGCTGGCGAGAGAATTTGTGTTCTGATGACGGCACTTTTTCGCAGGAATACTTTGTGTATTTCAAGAAAAAGTGACTATATCAGGGCGCAAATTATCCGTCAGATGCCGCCGCCGTATTGTGCGGTGTTGCCCAAAGTCTTAGTCCATTATCTCGACCGAGACCTTCCTGCCCTTCCGCTGGGCGACGGCCCGCATAAGTATACGGATCTGCTTGACGATCCTGCCCTGCCGGCCAATGACCTTGCCCATATCACCGTCAGCGACGCGAACCTCATAAACGGTCTCACTGTCGGTCTTGCGCTCGGTCACAGAGACCTGGTCGGGATTATCGACAAGGCTCTGCACAATGTAGGTCAAAAGTTCTTTCATGCCGGTTGATGCTCCTTATCACGCCTCGACCTTTTTCAGCAGCCCGCGAACGGTATCGGTGGGCTGTGCGCCGTTGGCGATCCAGTACTTTACACGCTCCATATCGACCTTGAGCTTGTCGCTTTCGGCAGCGGGATCGTAAACGCCGACCTCCTCGATGAAGCGCCCGTCACGGGGGCAGCGGGAGTCCGCGACGACGATGCGGTAGTAGGGAGCCTTCTTCGCACCCATTCTGCGCAGTCTGATCTTAACCATGTGTATATTCACCTCCATATTTTTTCGGTTATTTTATTATTACAAACGCTTGCGCGAGTGTAAACTCATTATACGGCTCAAAAGCCGGGGAAGCCGCCCATGCCGCCGAAGCCGCCAAGACCGCCGGGCATCTTGCCCATCTTTTTTTGCAGCTTCTTCATGTTCTTGCCGGAGAGCTGCTTCATCATCTGCTGCATTGCGTCAAACTGCTTCAAAAGGCGGTTGATGTCGACCACCGATGTGCCCGAGCCCGCCGCGATGCGCTTCTTGCGGCTGGAATTGAGCACGGATGGGTTCTCTCGCTCCGACGGGGTCATGGACTTTATAATCGCCTGCTGGCGCGCCATGGCGCGCTCGTCTATCTTCGCGCCCTTGAGCGCCTTTGCATCCACACCGGGGATCATGCCCGCAATGTCGCCAAGGTCGCCCATGCTCTTGAGCTGCTCCATCTGGTCAAGATAGTCCGCAAGAGTGAAGCGGTTGGCGCGCAGCTTCTCCGCCGCCTCAAGCGCCTTCTTCTCGTCAAAGCTCTGCTCCGCCTTTTCGATGAGCGTGAGCATATCGCCCATGCCGAGTATGCGCGATGCCATACGGTCTGGGTGGAACGGCTCTATCATGTCGAGCTTCTCGCCCACGCCGATAAACTTTATGGGCTTGCCTGTCGCGGCGCGTATGGAGAGCGCCGCACCGCCGCGCGCGTCACCGTCAAGCTTCGTGAGCATGACGCCGGTGATGTCGAGCGCCTCGTCAAAGGCGGTGGCGGCGTTGACCGCGTCCTGACCCGTCATTGCGTCAACGACCAGCAGTATTTCCGCAGGCTCTACCGCGTCGCGGATATTTTGAAGCTCCTGCATGAGCGCTTCGTCAATGTGCAGCCGCCCGGCAGTGTCGAGAAACACAAGGTCATTGCCGTGCTTCTTGGCATGCTCCACCGCCGCCTTGGCAATATCGACGGGGTCGGTCTGCCCCATCTGGAAAACGGGAATATCAAGCTGTGCGCCGACGGTTTCCAGCTGCTTGATGGCGGCGGGACGGTAAATGTCACACGCGGCGAGCAGCGGGCGCTTGCCCTGACGGCGCATATATGCGGCAAGCTTTGCCCCGTTCGTGGTCTTGCCCGCGCCCTGAAGCCCGACAAGCATCACGACCGAGGGGGACTTGGAGCTGATATTGAGCTTCTGATTCTCCCCGCCCATGAGCTTGCACAGCTCTTCATTGACGATCTTTATGACCATCTGCGCCGGACTGAGCGCCTCCAGCACGTCCGCGCCGGTGGCGCGCTCCGTGACGGTCTTGGTGAAGTCCTTGACCGCCTTATAGCTGACATCAGCCTCCAGCAGCGCCAGACGCACCTCGCGCATGACCTCTCTCACGTCCGCTGGGGTCAGCCTGCCCTTGCCGCGCAGCTTTTTGAAAGCGGCATTCAGTTTTTCGCTTAAACTCTCAAACGCCATCGGCTTACCTCAAATCAAATATCCTGCTTCAAACGCACAAGCTCCTGCTCGATCTCCTGCGCGGCGAGGCGCGCCTCGCCGGAGCACAGCTCGCTCAAGCGCCGCATCTGACCGCAAAGCCGCTCAATCGAGCGCTGAGCCGCAGTGAAGCGCGCGACGAGCCTTGTCTTATCCTCAAGCTCCTCAAGTGCAGCATCGGCGCGGCGTATATTGTCCCACACGCCCTGCCGGGATATGCCAAGCTGCTCGGCAATCTCCGCCAGCGAGAGATCGTCGTTATAGTGCAGCTCACAGCATTCGCGCTGCTTGTCGGTAAGGAGCTCCCCGTAAAAATCCAGCAGCATGCTGTGCATCAGCCGACTATCCTCCACACGGTGCGCCCCCTGTCAACTGTCAAGTCTTATTACTTTGCAGACTATACACCATTCCGCCGCCGCTGTCAAGTATTTTTTCTTGTCAGCGGTTCGACATCTGCATTCACTGCATAATGCTTCCTGTTATGGGAAAAATGGACGTATAAGGGCGCTGCAGAGCGCGCCAAAGAACGCAAAGAGGATAGTTATGCCATGGATACTATAAATTCCGCGATATATATCGAGCTTGCGCAGCTCGGCGAATACGCCGCGTCGGCGGCGAGGCTGCTCTCGCCGGAGGGCGAGGGCAGTGGGCACACGGAGGCACGGCGGCTGCAAAAATGCTGCCGCGAGCTGCGCCGCAGCCACGCCGAGATCGCGCGGCGCTACGGCACCGTGCCCTCGCCGCCGGCGGCGTGTGAGTGGCTGCTGGACAACTGGTACATGATAGAGCGCGAATACCGCAGTGTGCTGCCGCAGCTTGAGGGCACGCGGCGGCTGCGGCTGTGCCCGGACGGGGTGCTTGCCGCCGCACTGTGCCGAAACCTGCTGCTGTCTGGGCGGGGCGAGGTAACGGAGGAGCGCTTCAAGGCGTACATGGAGGGGTTTCAGTCCGTGACGGTGCTGCGGCGGGGCGAGCTGTGCCTTATTCCGGCGCTGCTGGGCGCGGCGGTGATAGAATGCGCGGCGGCGGTCTGCCGCGAGATGCGCTACGCCGCCGACACGGACGGCTATGCAAAGCAGCTTGAAGCGCTGTTCACCACACTGCGGCTGCTGTCCGTGCTGGACACGGAGGCGCTCCTTGCCTCTGCCGACGTGACCGACCGCGTGCTCTGCGGCGATCCGACGGGCGAATACGCGCGCATGGACAGCGGCACAAAGCAGGCGTATCTCCGCCGTGTGGAGCAGCTTTCACGCCGCGCCGACACGGAGGAGCATATATACGCCCGCGCCCTTATCCGCCGCGCGGCAAACGACGGGCGTCACATCGGCTTTTACCTCTTCCCCGCGCGCAGCCGACGCGGCGAGGGCTGGTACATCGGGGCAAACGTACTGCTGACGCTGTCGGCGGCGCTGGCGCTGGGGTTTCACCTGCAAAGCGCTGTCGCGGCGGTGCTGCTTCTGCTCCCCGCGTCGGAGCTGGTGAAGAGCCTTATCGACTATATCCTGCTGCACATCGTGCGCCCAAAGCGGCTTTTCCGCATGGACACGCAAAAGGGCGTGCCCCAAAGCGGGCGGACGATATGCGTTATCTCGACGCTTCTAGGCGCGGAGGCGAGCGCGGCGCAGCTGGAGGAACTGTACTACGCCTGTCGGGGCGAGGGCGCGGCGCTGTCGTTCGGTCTGCTCGCCGACCTGCCGGAGGCGGACAGCGCCGTCACCGCTGCCGATGAGGAGCTTATCCGCCCTGTGCGCGAGGCGGTCACGCGCCTCAACCGCAAATACGGCGGGCGGTTTTATCTTTTCACGCGCCCGCGCCGCTTCGACGGGGAGCGCTATGCCCCGCACGAGCGCAAGCGCGGGGCGATAACGGAGCTGGCAAAGCTGCTGTGCGACGAGGAGAGCGAGCTTGAGGTGACGGGGGAAAAGGACGCGCTGGGCGGCATACGCTATATCCTCACGCTCGACAGCGACACGCGCATCTACCCCGGCGCGGCAGGAGAGCTTATCGGCGCGATGCTGCACCCGCTGCACCGCCCTGTGATCGACGCACGCACGCACACGGTCACATCGGGGCACGCCGTCATTCATCCGCGCATCGACACAGAGCTTCAAAGCTCCGGCGAGACGGATTTTGCGCTCATCTTCGCCGGGACGGGTGGCAGTGACCCTTACGGCACGCTCTGCGGCGAGCTGTACATGGATGCGTTCGCGAGCGGGGGCTTTGCGGGCAAGGGCGTGATCGACGCGCGCGCACTTTTGACGTGCACGCGCTCGTTCCCAGAGGGACGGATACTCAGCCACGACGCGCCGGAGGGCGCATATCTGCGCGGCGCGCACATGGGCGACGCGGAGTTCTCCGACCGCTTCCCCTCCCGTCCGCTGGCATATTATAAGCGTCTGCACCGCTGGATACGCGGCGATTGGCAGAATCTTCCCTTTATATTCGCGCGCGGACTGGGCGACATAGAGCGCTGGCGGCTGATAGATTCACTGCGGCGCAGTCTCATCGCCCCGGCGACGCTCGCCGCCATCTGCGCGGGCTTCTTCGTGCCGGGGACACCCGTCACCGTCGCGGCATGGGCGGCGCTGCTGGCACTTGTGACACGGCTGATGTTTTCGCTGGCGGAGACGACGCTTGCCCATCGGCACGGCGGGGAGCGGGCGCGCCGCTACACGCGCATACTCACGGGCGTCGGCGGCGCGATGGTGCAGACGTTTATTCGGCTGTGGCTGCTGCCGTATGAGGCGTGGATATCGCTGACGGCGGCGGCGACGGCACTGTGGCGCATGACGGTGTCGCACAAGCATCTGCTGCAATGGCAGACCGCCGCCGAGGTGCACGGCACGGCGGGGCTTTCGGGGCATATACGCGCCATGTACTTCCCCATGCTGCTGGGCGCGGCGCTGCTGGCGTTTTCTCCGGCGGTCATGGGCAAGAGCGCAGGGCTGATGTGGCTTTTATCCCCGGCGGCGGCGTTCGCGCTGGCGCTCCCGGCGCGGCGCGGCACGGAGCTGGCGGAGAACGAGCGGCGCTATCTCATACAGGCGGCTGGGCGGAGCTTTTCGTATTTTGACAGCTTCTTCTCTCCTGAGGATAGCTTTCTTCCTCCCGACAATTTTCAGGAGCAGCCGCCCGTTGGTCTTGCGCGGCGCACCTCGCCCACGAATATCGCCCTTGCGCTCGCCGCACACACGGCGGCGGTCGATATGGGCATTATCACGCGCGAGGCATGCCGAGACTACACGGCGGCGGTGCTCGATACGCTTGAGCGAATGCCGCGCTGCATGGGGCATTTTTACAACTGGTACGACACCGCGACGCTTCTTCCCCTCCTGCCCGCCTATATCTCCACGGTGGACAGCGGCAACATGTACGCGGGGCTTCTGACCGCGCGGCAGGCGATGGCAGAATACGGCGAGGACGGACTTGCCGCGCGGCTGGACGCGCTGATGGCGGAGATGAATTTCGCCCCGCTGTATGACAAGACGCGCGGACTGCTCCACATCTGCTACGACACAGCGCATAAGCGCGGCGCGGGCGGCTGGTATGACCTGATGGCGAGCGAGGCGATGCTGACAAGCTATATCGCATGCGCCAAGGGTGACGTGCCTGTGCGCCACTGGCGGCATCTGAGCCGCGCACAGCTGCAAAAGGACGGCTATCGCGGGCTCGCCAGCTGGACGGGGACGATGTTTGAATACCTCATGCCGGCGCTGTTCCTGCCGATATATCGCGGCAGTCTCATCTACGAGAGCGGCAAATTCTGCCTGTATGCGCAGAAAAAGCGCGTGTGGGCGGGTAAGCCGTGGGGCATATCCGAAAGCGCGTTCTACTCGCTCGACAGCGCGCTTAACTACCGCTACAAGGCGCACGGCTGCGCCGCGCTCGCGCTCAAGCGCGGGCAGGACGCGGACATGGTCGTCTCGCCGTATTCGAGCTTTCTTGCCCTCGCGATAGACCCGGAGGGCGGCATACGCAATCTCCGTCACCTTGAGGCGCTCGGCGCGCTTGGGCGCTGGGGCTTTATAGAGGCGCTGGACTTCACGCCCGGACGCTGCCGCAGTGATAACGGTGAGCAGGTGCGCTGCTACATGGCGCATCACATTGGCATGAGCGTCATTGCCGCGGCGAACGCCGCGTGCGGTGGGTGCATACAGCGGCGGTTCATGTCCGCGCCGGACATGGCGGCGTTCTCGCTTTTATTGCAGGAGCGCGTGGACGGCAGCGGGGTCATAATTCGCCGCGACCGCGCCGACATTCCGGAGCGCGGCGAGCGCGGGAGTGTAATGCGCTGGCAGCTGCGCGGCGGGGAGGCAGACAGAGGGCGGCACTGCTGCGTTCTCTCCAACGGAGCATACAGCATTCTCGCGGCAAACACCGGGCACACGCGCGCCGAGTGCGGCAGCACCGCAATATACGGCGGCATTCCCGGTCTCGGCGCGGAGGGCGGCATACGCATCACCGCCGAGCTTGACGGGGAGGAGCTGTCGCTGCTGCCCTGCGCCTCCCCCGTGCTGTGGGAGCTTGAGGAGGACTGCGTGCGCATAACGGGGCGCACGGAGGCGCTGGAATGGTCATGCTCCGTTGCGGCGGCATACGGCGACTGCGGCGAGGGGCGCGCCGTGACGCTGTGCGCGGCGCAGGATATGCGCGTTCGGCTGACGCTGTCGTTCATGCCGCTCCTCGCCCCGATGGCGGACTACCTGAGTCACCCGGCATTCTGGGCACTGGGCATATATGCCAAGGAGACAGGCGGCATGCTGACGCTGCGCCGCGTGCGGCGCGGCAGCGTGGGCGAGAGCTGGCTGTGCCTTGCGGCAAACACGCCACTGCGCTTTTCCGCCGACGAGAGCGGCGCGCTCGGCTGGCTGTCGCGCCCTATGGTGCGCGCGGAGACAGTGCTGGAGCTGAAGGCGGGACAGGCGGAGAGCGTGCGCTTTGCCCTCTGCACGAGCAGTGAGCGCGGCGAGAGCGAGCGCGGGGCACAGCGCATTCTCGTCTCCGGCGTGAACGACAGGGGCAACATGGTATCTGCCGGTGCGGCGCATCTGGGCATGCGCGGCGAGGAGGTCGGCGCGGCGATGGCGATGCTGGAAAAGCTCTGCCCCGACCGCACGCAATGCGCGGCGGGGAAGCATGAGCTGTGGCGTTACGGCATATCAGGCGATCTGCCCATCATTTGCTGTGACGGGCGGGCGCTGGAATGCGAGGCGCTTTTGAAGCGCTTTTGCCTTTTGAAAAGCTGCGGGGTGAACGCAGAGCTCGTATATCTCACCGATGAACAGGGCGAGTACCGTCAGCCCGTGTACCGCAAGGTGAACGAGGCGCTGATGGCGTTCGGGCTGGAATCGCTTATCGGCACGAACGGCGGCGTGCATTTCGCGCCGATGGAGGCAGCGTCCGCCGTGATAAGCCGCGCGGCGCTGACCGTCGGGGCTGAGAGAGCCCTGCCGCCGCCCCCGCCGTGGCTGCCGCAGGGCGCGCCGCGCCGCGCTCACTATGTGCCGCAGTATGAGCGCGGCGGGCGGCGCTTTGTGTTCACGCTCGACGGTGCGCTCGGCGCGCGGGTGTGGCAGCACGTGCTCTCCAACGGCAGCACGGGGTATATCGCCACGGACTGCGGCTCGGGCTGCATGTGGTTTGAAAACGCGCGCGAAATGCGCATCACAGCGCCGCCTATGGACGTGAACGCCGTGTCGGGCAATGAAGCCCTCTGGTGCGACACGGGCGGTGAACGAGTGAGCCTCTTTGCCGCCGGGGACTCTCGGCGTTGCCGCGTGTGCTATGCGCCGGGGTATGCCAGCTGGGAAAAGGATCTGGGCGCGCGCCGTGTCAAAACCACGGCGTTCATACCCGCAGATACGGACGCGCGCGTGTTCATCATCGAGGGCGCAGCGGGGCTGCGTCTGAGCTGGGCGATAAAGCCCGTCATGGGTGCGGCGGATGCCAAGAGCGTGCATATCGAGACACGCGGCGGTGCGCTCGTGTGCTCAAACCCGGAATCCTATCTTCCCGGCGCGGAGGCGATAATGCTCTGCTCGCTCCCGTGCGAGGCGAGCTGTGACTATGCGCCGAGCACGGCGGTGATAACGGTGCCGGTGGACGATGTGACGGTGCTGGTATGCGGCTGCGGCGGGGAGGCGGAGCTTCGCGCGCTGTGTGCGCCCGCCGCCGCGTTTGCCGCGCTCGACCGTGTGCGCGGGGATTACAGTGCGCTTTTGCAGCGCTTTGAGCTTTGCTCCGGCGAGGAGGCGCTCGACGCCTATATGAACACATGGGCGGTGTATCAGTGCGCCGTCTGCCGCCTTGACGCGCGCGCAAGCCTCTATCAGAGCGGCGGGGCGATCGGCTTTCGCGACCAGCTTCAGGACGCGGTGAACCTGCTGCTCATCTCGCCCGTGTACGCGCGCGAGCGGATAATCGACTGCTGCCGCCATCAGTATACCGAGGGCGACGTTATGCACTGGTGGCACCGTCACCCGGAGGGTGACAGAGGCGTGCGCACGCGCTGCTCGGACGACCTTTTATGGCTGGTGTGGGCGCTGTGCGAATACACGGAGAAAACCGGCGACTATGCCATCTGCGGCGAGGAGACGGTGTATATCACCTCCGACCCGCTCGCGCCCAATGAGCGCGACCGCTACGAAACGCCGCGCCGCGCCACAAAGCGCGGCAGTGTCCTTGCGCACGCGCAGGCGGCGCTTGAGCGGTGCATCTCGCGAGGCTGCGGCGCTCACGGTCTGCCACATATCGGGCGCGGCGACTGGAACGACGCGCTGGACGAGGTGGAGGGCGAGAGCATATGGCTGGCATGGTTCTTCGCGTCAAACGCCGCGCGCTTTGCCGCGCTGCTGGAGCGCTTGGGGCACGAGGGTGCGGCGCGCTTTGCCCGCTGTGCCGATAAGGCGGCGAAAGCGGCGGACGGCGCGTGGACGGGGCGATGGTACGCACGGGGGTACTTTGCCTCCGGCGAAGTGCTCGGCGGGGAGGAGCGCATCGACTCCGTCGCGCAGAGCTGGGCGGTGCTGAGCGGCGCGCTGCCCTACAGCAACCGCCCCGGTATCGCCGTGGACTCCGCCGTGCGCCGCCTCGTTGACCGTGAGAACGCACTCGTGCGGCTCTTCGCGCCGCCCTATTCGCCCGATGAGCGCCCGTGTCCGGGGTATATAGCCGGCTACGGCGAGGGCTTCCGCGAAAACGGCGGGCAGTACACCCACGGGGCGATATGGCTGGCGATGGCGTGTCTGCGCCTCGGTCGTACGGAGGACGGCTGGGATATACTCTCCATGCTTCTGCCGGAGAGCCATGACCCGCTCCGCTACGGCGCGGAGCCGTTCGTCCTCGCCGCCGATGTGTACTCCTCCGACGGGCACGTCGGCGAGGCGGGGTGGAGCTGGTACACCGGCTCTGCCGGGTGGTACTTCCGTGCCGTGACGGAGGAGCTGCTGGGGCTTCGTCTGCGCGGCGGCAGGCTCACCATATCCCCGCGTCTACCGGCGGCGCTGCGCCTCTGCCGCGTCGCGTGGACGGATTTTTCCGGCGTGCGCCATGAGATAGAGCTGACCCACGGCGGCATTACCGTTGACGGCGAGCGCTACACCGGTGGAGAAATAGGCTGACGCTGAGGGAAAATTTCACACTTTGGCTATCTTTTTCAGCACGGCGGTGCTATAATGTTATGTGCAAAATGAGAAAATTCGCGAGGTGCTTCATGGACATTTCACAGAAAGAAATACTGCCCGGCGTGTCTTTGACCTGCCTGCGCTCCGATAAGTTCAAAACCGCGTGTCTGAGCGTTTCCCTCCTGTCACAGCTGGAGCGGGAGACTGCCTCAATGAACGCGCTCATCCCGTTCGTGCTGCGGCGCGGAACGACGGCTTACCTCGACATGGAGAGCATTTCCCGCCGCCTTGACGAGCTTTACGGCACGGCGATAGAACCGGTCGTGCGCCGCATAGGCGAGATACAGTGCGTCGGTCTTTATGCCAGCATCCCGGAGGGGGAGTTTCTGCCCGGCGGGCAGGACGTGCTGCACGATGCGGCGGCGCTGATGGGGCAGCTTCTGCTCGACCCCGTGACGCGCGGCGGGCTTTTCCTGCCCGACTATGTGGACAGTGAGCGCGACAAGCTCTGTGAGCTTATCCGCAGCCGCGTCAACGACAAGCGCGGCTACGCCGTCATTCGCTGCATTGAGGAGATGTGCTGCTTTGAGCCTTACGCCGTGGGGCGCTACGGCTCGGCGGACGACTGCGAGAGCATCAACTATAAAAAGCTCTCCCGCCGCTACCGCACGCTTTTGCAGACGAGCCCCGTTGAGATTTTTTACTGCGGTCGTGCAGATGAGGGGAGCGTCGAGCTCGCCCTGCGCGACGCGCTCGCCCTGCTGCCGCGCGGGGAGATAAATTACGACATCGGCACGGACGTGCGCATGAACGCCGTGGAAGCCGAGCCGCGCTACGTTGAGGAGCGCATGAACGTCACGCAGGGCAAGCTTTCGATAGGCTTTCGTCTGGGCGAGGCGATGGACAAGCCGGACATGGCGGCGCTGTCGGTGTTCAACGCCGTTTACGGCAGCGGCAGCACCTCAAAGCTCTTCGTCAACGTGCGCGAGCGGCTTCAGCTGTGCTACTACGCCAGTTCTGTCGTTGACCTGCACAAGGGAATCATGCTTGTCTCCTCCGGCATTGAGTTTGACAAGCTCGACGAGGCAAAGGCGGAGATACTTGCCCAACTGGACGAGATACGCAAGGGCAACATCACCGATGAGGAGCTGAGCGCCGCAAAGGCGGGCATTGCCTCCATGCTGCGCTCGGAGATGGACAGTCAGGGCGAGCTTGAGGGGTTCTATCTCTCACAGACGCTCGCCGGGCTGAACTACGGTCCGCCGGAGCTTGCCGCACTCGTGGAAAGGGTCACGAAGGATGATGTTATTGATATCGCGCGCGGTGTCGAGTGCGACCTTATATATTTCCTGACCGGCAGCGGCGAGGACGGAGACGGACTTGAGGAGGGTGAGGACGATGCAGAAAACTGAATACAAAAACATCGGTGAGACGCTCTATGCCTCCACGCTCCCCAACGGGCTGCGCGTGAGGGTGCTGCCGAAGCCCGGCTTCAACAGCTTCTACGCCGTGTTCGCCACGAACTACGGCGGCGCGCACCGCGCGTTCACGCTCGATGGGAAGCATATCGACACGCCCGCCGGTGTCGCGCATTTTCTTGAGCACAAGATGTTCGACCTCCCCGGCGGCGACAACGCGCTCAACATTCTCACCGCGAACGGCGCCGACCCCAACGCCTTTACGTCCAGCGGCATGACCGCCTATTACTTCGAGTGCACGGAGAATTTCGAGCAGAATCTCCGCATGCTGCTGCACTTTGTCTCCACGCCGTACTTCACGCCGGAGACCGTGCAGAAGGAGCAGGGCATCATCGCGCAGGAAATACGCATGGGCGAGGACAACCCCGGCGTTGTGCTCTACTATGACCTGCTGCACATGCTCTACAGCTCCAACCCCATCCGCGACCGCGTCGCCGGCACGGTGGAGAGCATTGCCGAGATTACGGACAAAACGCTTTACGACTGCCACCGCGCGTTCTATTCCGGCGCAAACATGGTGCTGTGCATCGCGGGCGACGTTGACCCGGAGCGCATGTCTGCCATCGCGTTTGAGGAGCTTCCCACCGCGCACACGACCGCACCCACGGCAGACCTGCCCGACGACGGTGAGCTCCCTGCCGAGCAGTACAAGCGCACGGAGATGCCCGTCTCCGCGCCGCAGTTTTTCATCGGCGCAAAGCTCCGCCCGGAGAGCGACGGCACGGCGGCGCTGCGTCAACGGCTCGTCGCAATGCTGGCAATGCGGCTTTTGTGCGGCTATTCATCGTCGTTTTACGCCCGGCTATATGCCGAGGGGCTCTTGAACCGCGATTTTGATTACGAGGTCGATTTCACCGCCGGTACTGCCACCGTTATCATCGGCGGCGAGAGCGCAGAGCCGGAGCGCGTGCGCGACGCGCTCACAGCCGAGGTTGAGCGCATAGGGCGCGAGGGCTTCGCCGCCGACGCATTCGAGCGCGCCAAACGCGCCTCGCTCGGCGCGCGGCTGCGCGGGCTGGAGGACTTTGAAAATGTATGCCTCTCCGTCGCGGAGGGCGTGTTCGGCGGGTACGATGCGCTCTCGTCGGCGGCGGTGCTCGAAACCGTGACAAAGGCGGAGTGCGAGAGCTTCGTGCGGGAAAAGCTTGCCGCGGAGCGGCTGGCGCTCGCGGTCATCGCGCCGGGGAAGGAGTGATACGCCCGTGAACTCTGCCGTTATCCAAACCATACAGCGCGGCTCGGTCATCAACTTCCCAATGCTCGGAAACCTACAGCTCGACCCGCCGTCATACATCACCGTGTTCGGGCGAAACATATACTTTTACGGTATACTCATCGCCCTCGGCTTTCTGCTGGGCATACTCGTCTGCACGCACATCTCCAAGCGCTTTGGCATAAAGGAGGACGATCTTTACGATGTGTTCCTCTGGCTGATCCCGCTGTCCATCGTGGGCGCGCGGCTGTATTACGTGCTCTTCAGGCTTGACTATTACATGGAAAACCCCTCGGAGATATTTGCCCTGCGCGAGGGCGGGCTTGCCATCTACGGCGGCGTTATCGCCGGTGTGCTCGTCATTTATTTCGTCTCCCGCCATAAAAAGATCCCCCTCGGCGCGATGCTCGACGTGCTCGTTTTCGGGCTGCTCATCGGGCAGATAATCGGGCGCTGGGGCAACTTCATGAACCGCGAGGCGTTCGGCGCGGAGACCACGGTGTTCTGCCGCATGGGGCTGACCTCCCCCGACGGCACAACTATTTACGTCCATCCGACTTTTCTTTATGAAAGTCTTTGGAATCTTGCCTGTCTGATCTTCCTTGCCGTGTTTGTTCGGCGCGGCAAGCGCAGGTACGACGGGCAGTGCATACTTATTTATTTCTTCTGGTACGGTATCGGCAGGGCTTGGATAGAGGGGCTTCGCACCGACAGCCTCTACATCGGCTCTACCGGCATCCGCGTGTCGCAGCTCCTGTCCGCCGTGCTTGCGCTCGCCGCGCTTGCTGCGCTCGTCGTTCAGCGCCGGCGTGAGCATCCGCCGGAGGCGCTGTATGTCAACCGCGTCGCGGCGGCAGAGGCGGCAGACGGCAGTGGCACGGAAAGCAGTGAACAAACCAACAACAACGACGAAAATGGAGGTAACTGAAAATGGCAGATTATAAGGACATCATCACCGGCACTATCAAGAATATTGCAGACAAGGCAAAGGACTTTGCCGAGAACAGCAATGTACGCGGAATATATGAGCACGGTGCGGAACGCGCGAAAGCTTACGGCGCGATTGCCAAGCTCACGCTTGAAAACTCCGGCGACACGGAGGAGCTCCGCCGCGCATACACAGAGATAGGCAAGCTCTACTTTGAGCAGGCGCGCGAGAACCCTGAGGGCTTCTTTGCTCCCCTCTTTGCGCAGGTCGAGGAGATAAATGCCCGCATCCACGCCAACGAGGACGCGATTGCCGACCTCAAGGCACAGATTGAGGCGGAGAGTGCCGACGGCAACGGCATCGGCATTGACATCAGCGTTGAGATCGGCGACTTTGACGATGTGGTCGACAGCACCGCAAGCGACGGCACCGGCGCGGACAGCGCTCCCGCCGAGGTTAAGCCCGAAGAATAAGCGCATCGGCGTATATATAATGTACAAAGGCGTTGTCTCAAA
This sequence comes from Butyricicoccaceae bacterium, assembly GCA_963629655.1. GTDB lineage: Bacteria > Bacillota > Clostridia > Oscillospirales > Oscillospiraceae > Limivicinus. The sequence continues at coordinate 16,770 of CAVGKI010000015.1, forward strand.
ACAGCAAAATCAGCTGGATTGAGGCAACGCCTTTAAGCTTTTATAAAACGAAATTACGCCTTGCGGACGGAGTCAATATGGCGGGTGAGGTCAAGCATCTTGTTGGAGAAGCCCCACTCGTTGTCATACCAAGCGACGAGCTTGACAAAGTGTTCGTTGAGGGAGATGCCGGCCTGTGCGTCGAAGATGGAGGTATGTGCATCGGTGCGGAAATCGGAGGAGACGACCTCGTCATCAACATACTCCAGAACGCCCTTCATCGAGCCCTCGGAGGCGGCTTTCATAGCAACCTTGATATCGTCCATGGTGGCAGCTTTCTCAAGGCGGACGGTCAGGTCAACGACAGAGACATCGGGAGTGGGAACACGCATGGACATACCGGTGAGCTTGCCGTTGAGCTCGGGAATGACCTTGCCGACTGCCTTTGCAGCGCCGGTGGAAGCGGGGATGATGTTGTTGTAAACGGAGCGCGCGCCGCGCAGATCCTTCTTCTTGGGGAAGCCGTCAACGATCGCCTGGGTGGCGGTGGAGGCGTGAACGGTGGTCATAAGCCCCTCGATGATGCCGAAGTTGTCGTTGATGACCTTTGCCATGGGCGCAAGGCAGTTGGTGGTGCAGGAGGCGTTGGAAACGAACTGCATATCCTTGGTGTACTTGTCGAGGTTGACACCGCAGACGAACATCGGAGTGTCATCCTTCGCGGGGCCGGACATAACGACGACCTTTGCGCCCGCGTCGATGTGTGCCTGTGCCTTCTCCTTGGTCAGGTAAGCGCCGGTGCACTCAAGAACGTAATCAACGCCCAGCTTGCCCCAAGGAATGAGAGTGGCATCGCGGTAGGACTTGTCGGAGAGAACCTTGACGACCTTGCCGTTAACGGTGACAGTGCTGTCCTCGTCGTTGCCGACGACCTCGCCGTCAAAGCGACCGTGAACGGTATCGTACTTTACGCAGTAGGCGATGTGAGAAGCGGGATGACCGGGAGCGTTGATTGCAACAACCTCAATGTCATCAGACTTGATGGCGGCTCTGAAAGCGAGAGAACCGATGCGACCGAAACCATTGATACCAACTTTGATCATTTGTGATATCCTCCATTAAAAAATTATAAACTTAGCATAGGCAATACTGCTTGGGAAAACTTGTGCCTTATTTAACACAACAATTCTATCATATAATATAAGCAAAATGCAATATTTCACCCCGGTTATTTTGAACAAAAAAGTGCCGAAATTTCGCGCGTGTTCGACCAAAATCTGAGGAGACTATTGTTTATTTTGTCGAGATTTGTTAGAATCGGCAAAAAGGAATAAGGGAGTGCAGCTTATGTTCCAAATTTCATCGGATATACTCGCCCTCACATCGGAGGCACTCGTCCTCGCGCGGGCAGGTAAGATCGCGTTTGCAAATGCGAGCGCAAGGGCAATACTGGGGGCGGATTGCGTCGGGAAAAAGCTGAGCGCGGTTTTCGAGCCGGATATTACCTGCGCGCAGGCATCCGGCTTTATTGCCGACACTGTGATCGCCGATCGGCGCTACCTTGTGCGCGTGTCGAAGCAGGAGAATATGCAGGTGATGTTCATCACGTCGCCAACCGTGCAGCCGATCATGCTCAACGACGCGCTGCTCTACTCCATGCGCAACACGCTCATGACAATGTCCGTGTCGGCGGAGCTGTGCCGCAGCCGCGCCGAGGACACCGACGATGCCGAGATGCGCGCGGGCATTGCCTCACTCACGCAGAGCTACTATCGCCTCACGCGCACCGTGGCGAACATCTCCGCCGCGAAGAGCATACTGTGCGGAGGGTTGTGCTTCACGCCGTGCATGACGGACATTGCGGAGCTGTGCCGCAGTCTTGCGGAGCGGACGCAGTTTTTCCTGTCCGAGCCGGAGATCGCCGTCGGCACGACGCAGAGTATGTACGCTATGGCAGACGGCGCACTCGTCGAGCAGCTACTGTTGAACCTCATTTCCAACTCCGTTGCCCATGCCAAGGGCTGCACGCGCATCAGCATCAACCTCATCGACACGGCGGAGAGCGTTATTCTGTCCGTCAGCGACAACGGCTGCGGCATTGCGGGAGATATGCTCGGTTCGGTGTTTGCCCGCTATGTACACACATATGAGCTCGGCACGCTCGGCATCGGCGCGGGGCTGGGGCTGACGGTCGTGCGCGGCATTGCGGAGCGTCATGGCGGGACACTGCTGTTGGAGAGCCGCCCAGAATACGGCACGACGGTGCGCGTGTCGTTAAAAAAAAAGCTTAATGTGCCGACAAAGCTAGGCTCGCCGCAGAAAAGCTACGCCATCGGCAGCAAGAGCATACTCACCGGGCTTGCCGACTGCCTGCCGGAGCGTTGCTTCGGAGTGCAGTACATGGATTGAATGTGCCCGCTTTGATTCTCGCGCGATCTGCGGTACAACACGGAAACACACAAAATCGCCCGCCGGAGCTCCGGCGGGCGGATGTGTGTTTGTTCGCTTATTTTATCAAATATATAGCATCATACCATTTTGTTTATCAACTTGCCTATGCCCTCTATCTCGACCTCCACGGTGTCGCCGGGGTGCAGCCATACCTGCTCGTCCCCGTGCTTTTCGAGAACGACACCGCATGGCGTGCCGGTGAAGATAAGGTCACCCGGCTCAAGCGCAAGGTAGCGCGAGACGTAGCTGACTATCTCGGCGCAGGGGTGGATCATGTCGGCGGT
>CAVGKI010000016.1:0-19461 GCA_963629655.1 Butyricicoccaceae bacterium
GCGCAGTCCTTCACGGCGGCGCACACGCGCGAAACAAAGTCAAAGTCAAACCCGGTCTTTTTCTCAGCGGCGAGAGCCTCCCCGCTTATCTTGATGAGTACGCGCTTGTAAATGCTGTTCATTTCTCCTGCTCTCTCCTTACCTTATCAGCTTATTTATTATATATCCAGTATGCCCATTATAACTATGCCCGCAACCACAAGGGCAATGGACAGATAATGCTTTGCCGAGAGCTTTTCCCTCAAAAATATCCGCCCCCACAGCACCGATGCCACGCAGTACGACGATATGATGGGCGCGGCAAAGGCGACGTGCGACGTATCCGCAAGGGCATAGATATAAAAGAACTGACCGACCGTCTCGAACACTGCGCCGGTGTACTTCGGCACCTCCTGCCGGAATATGAGCCTCTGCTTTTTCACGCCCAGCACGTATACGGCGCTCACGATGCCTGCGATGAGAAATGTCAGCTCATACGCGACATTTGCCGAATCCTCGTCGAGCACCTCCAGCACGCGGCTGTCGGCAAACGTGCCCAGCGCGTCGAGCAGGCAGTAGATAACGGGGATGGTGATGGCAAGCCAGCTTTTTGCGTAGTGCCGGTTGGACTCATCCTGCCGCGCGCGGCGCAGCTCCTCATCCTCGTTCGCCTCGGTTATGCCCAGCGCCACAACGCCCACGCACACCAGCGCCACCGCAGCGAGCGCGAGCGGGGGCAGCTCATCGCTTATCCCGACGGTCGCAAACGTCAGCACCGCCACGACCGCGCCGGAGCTGTTGCATATCGGCGAGGAGATCGACAGCTCTATATACCGCAGCCCCAGATACCCAATCGCCATCGAGCCTATGTACAAAAGCGACACCGGCAGATACGTCAAAAGCACCGTGCCGTTTATCTCCACCCCGCCGATGAATATTTCATACGCGGCGTGCAGCCCCATCACAACGCCCACCGCCGTGACCATTTTCAGCGGACCGTATTTGTCCGAGGCATCCTGACAGCCGAGCTTCGAGAAAAGATCCGACCCGCTCCAGCATAAAAGCGCGATTATCGCAAACCAAAACCACATATTATCAAGTATCCTTTGTCAATGCTGCCGGCATTCCGTCGCTTCGCATATTCTGCTCTACGATTTTACCACAGGATATTTCTTTTGACAATTCCCAAATGACAAAATATACGCCCCGCCCCGTGCTATGATTTCTGCATGGAAGTTATCTACATAGACAGTCTCTTTCTCCTCAACCTCGTCATCGACTATGCGCTGACGGTGATGTGCGCGCAGGTGTGCGGCGTGAGACTGCGGCGCGGGCGCTATGCCCTTGCCGCGCTGGCGGGCGCGGCGTATGCCGTGGCGGTGTATCTGCCGGGGCTTGAGCGGCTCGGCAGCGCACCGATGAAGCTCGGCGCGGGGGTGCTAATGGCGCTCATCGCCTTTGTCGGGGAGGCGCGCCCCGTGCGCTGCGCCGTGGTGTTCTTCGCCGTGACGGCGGCGTTCGGCGGCTTCATCTGGGCGATCACCCTCGCGGGCGGCTACCCCGCGTTCGATATGCGCACGCTCGTCATGGCGTTCGCGCTGTGCTACGCGCTGCTGCGAGCCGTGTTCTCCCGGCGTGTCAAGCTCGCCGACAGGGCGCGGGTGCGCGTCGTGCTGACGCTGGGCGCGCGCCGGGCTGAGCTTATCGCCCTTGTCGATACCGGCAACGACCTCACCGACCCCATCAGCGCCCTGCCCGTGATGGTGATATGCCCCCACGCCGCCGCGCCGCTGCTCGGCGCGAATGCTGCGCTTTTGGAGCTGGATGCCGTGGCGTTCGTGGAGACTGCCGCCGACATTCCCGAGTTGCGCGGACGGCTGCGCCTAATCCCGTACTCCGCCGTCGGCGGGGGCGGGGTGCTGGCGGCGTTCCGCCCCGACAGCGCCGTCGTTGACGGGGAGGAACGCGCGCTTCTCGCCGCCGTGTCGCCCAACGTATCCGGCGACGGCTACGAGGGCGTGATATGAATTACGAATAACACGAAAGGAGTCTCCCATGCTCTGCAAACCGCAAATACTGTTTCTGCGCGAACATCTGCTGTCCATTCTTGGCATTGCCCCTCCGCCGGTTTTTTATATCGGCGGCAGCGACACACTGCCGCCGCCCCTTGCCCGCGCCGACGAGGAGCGCGCGATACGCCGCGCGGAGGAGGGCGATGAGCAGGCGAAGAAGCTGCTCATTGAGCATAATCTCCGCCTCGTGGTGTACATCTCCAAGCGCTTTGAAAACACCGGCATCAACATTGAGGATCTCATCTCCATCGGCACGATAGGGCTTATCAAGGCAGTCAACACCTTCAACTCGTCCAAGAACATCAAGCTTGCCACCTACGCCTCGCGCTGCATTGAAAACGAGATACTCATGCACCTGCGCAAGATAAGCTCACAGCGCACGGAGATCAGCTTTGACGAGCCGCTCAACACCGATTGGGACGGGAACGAGCTGCTGCTGTCCGACATTCTCGGCACCGATGAGGACGAGGTCGCCCGCCCGCTTGAGGACGATGCCGACCGGCAGATGCTCATGGAGGCGATCGCCACCCTCGGCGAGCGGGAGCGGAGCATCATCCTCATGCGTTTCGGGCTTCCCTCCGGGCGCGAGTACACGCAAAAGGAGGTCGCCGATATAATGGGCATCTCGCAAAGCTATATCAGCCGCCTCGAAAAACGCATAATCGAACAGCTCCGCCGCGAGATACTGAAGCTTTTGCAGGTATAATACAAAATCGTCACCGTGGCTTCCGGCGACGATTCTGTATTGGTATATTGTTATACGGTTATATCACCCGTTCCCGGTGCAGATGTCGGCAAGCATACTGAGAAAGGCGTTGACATCGCTCACCTCCCACGCAAGCGTGCCGGAGCCGTCAAAGCCGTCGGGGCAGATGAGCTGTGTCCCCGTGCGGCGTGCGTCATACGATTCCTTGAGTATGGCGACGGGCGTTGTCTCCTCGCAGTCGTTGAGCGGAACAATATCCGCCGTGCCGATATCAAGTATCGCCTGGCACTGCTCATAGTTATACGAACGGCGGCCGTCCGCGTCCGTGACCGCACCCTCGACGAAATATGCAATGTCATCATAGTGCGCGTTGTCGCTGCCGTAATACTCCTCAATTAGATAGCCGTCGCGGCGCTGATTGGCGGCGTTCGCCACGACGAACATCGACGACACCTCCTCGCTGACCGCAAGCTCGCCGTCCGTGACGGCGTAGTTTGCCACGCAGTGGTGGATATATCCGTTTTCGTCGGTATAGCTGTACCACGAGACGAGTCTGTCCGCGCCAGCCTCGCCGCTCACGAGCCAGCGCGCCGCGCCCGTTCCGTCCTCGGCGCTGCCGCCCGTGCAGTGCTCCTGCGCAAAGCAGCGGCGCAGCTCGCCGTCATAGTCCCACAGCTCCTCATGCAGGCACAGCAGCGCCTCGCCGTTCTCGCCGACGCTGTACGGCTGGTTTTCCTCGGAAAAATTTCCGTCGATATAATATAAATACAGCTCATACTGCCCGTCAAGGTCAAAGTCGATGAGCTTGGCATACGCCAGCCCCTGCGCGCCCGTGGATGCCGTGCACACGCCGAAGCGCCCGGTATAGTCCGTTATCACGCCGATATACGCCTGCGCCTGTTCGCTCGTGAGCGGTTCTGGCTCGACGGCGGCGCTCTCCTCCGCGGGCGTATTCTCGCTCACCGCCACGTCCTCCTCATCGGTGAACGAGGCGATATTATCCGGCGTTGTATCCTTTGTTCGGCGCGCATCCATTATCCCGCGCACGGCGAGCGCGCCAACCACAACGCCGATAACGACAAGCCCCGCGGCGAGCACCCGCGTCCCCATCCTCGCGCCGCGCGCCGCGCGCTCATGCGGCGACGGGCGCGAGGGGCGCTTTCGTTCGCGCTCGCTCGGCGCGGTATCGTGCTTCTCTCCGCGCCGCGCCGGCATCTCGCGCCCCGAAGCGTCATCTCTCGCCGGACGGTCATTCCGTGCCTCCGCCGCGCCGCGCTCCGGCTCTGCCCCGGTGGTCACGCGCAGGGCGGAGGTATAGCCGCACTTCTGCGCGACGGTCATGCCGATGCTGAGCGTCTCGGACGGCGAAAGCACCGTTTCCTCCCGCATTTCTGCAAGGGCGGTCTTGAGCTGTGTGGGCGTGATCCCATACTCCGCCCCGTCACTGTCGCGGTAGATGCACAGGCTCTTTTCCGCCACGTCAAGGCAGGTCTTGACCGTGCTCTCTCCGCAGCGCATCACAGAACCGATCTGCGCAAGGGACATATCGTCGACATATCTGAAAAGCACGGCAATGCGCTGCATATCCGAAAGACGGCTGAGCGCGTCCGCGCAGAAGCGGCGCACCGTCGAAGCGTCGGCATCGACCGGCGGCGCTGCGGCGGCGGAGGACGGCGCGGCATCCGCAGGCGGCTTTTGCCGCTTGAGCCGGGCATAGCAGAGGTTGCCCGCAATGGCGCAAAGCCACGTCTCCGCCGTTGCCGGTGCTCTGAGCTTTTCAAGGCTGCGGAACGCCGCCACAAATGTGTCCTGCACCGCGTCCCAAGCGCTCTCATCACTTTTCAGCACGGTTTTTGCGTGAAAATATATGTTGTCCTTCGTCGCGAGGTATATCGTCTCGTATGCGCGCGTGTCACCGCCGAGCACTCGCTTCACTAGCGCCGCCAACTCTGTTTTGTTCACCATGTGCCACTCCCGCCCTGCCGCATTATAGACATAAAACAGGTAACATAATTATATCATAGCTGCTCCGCAACATACAAGCACCCGACGCGAAAAAAGGCAAAAAAATTATACCGAAAGCTGAACAAAGGTCTTGCTCGGCTCTCGGTATAAATCACGGCATTACCCCTTGCGGAAGCGGGCGAGGAAATCGCGCGTCTCCGGCTGCTTGGGGTCTGTGAAGAGCACATCGGGCGCGTCCTGCTCGCAGATGATGCCGCTGTTCATGTAGATAACGTGCGTGCTGACATCGCGGGCGAACGCCATCTCGTGCGTCACCACCAGCATCGTCATGCCCTCCTCGGCAAGGGTCTTCATCACGCTCAGCACCTCGCCCACCATTTCGGGGTCGAGCGCGCTGGTCGGCTCGTCGAAGAGCAGCACCTCCGGGTCCATTGCCATCGCGCGCGCGATCGCCACGCGCTGCTTCTGCCCGCCGGAGATTTGACGCGGGCGGGCATTGATGTACGGTGCCATGCCCACGTGGTCAAGATACATCATTGCGTGCTCGCGCGCCTCGCTGCGGCTTTTCCTGAGCACCTTCACCTGCCCGACGATGCAGTTTTCCAGCACCGTCATGTTCTCAAAAAGATTGAAGCTCTGGAACACCATGCCCACGTGCGAGCGGTATTCCGGCGCGTTCACGCCGCGCCCGACGACGTTTTTCCCGCGATAGAGTATCTCGCCGGAGGTCGGCGTTTCAAGGAGGTTGACACAGCGCAGAAGCGTAGACTTGCCGGAGCCGGATGCGCCGATGATGCTGATAACGTCGCCCTTTTCCACGGCAAAGTCAATGTCGCGCAGCACCTCATGCGTGCCGAAGGACTTGGAGAGGTGGTTTATCTGCAATATTTTCTCGCCCATCGTTATCGCTCTCCTCTCTCGGATGAATTCAGCGTGCGCGTGTCAAACTCGGCGCTGCGCTCGTCAAAGGGCGTGCCCCGGTCGGGATGGCTGTACGTCCCGGCTGCCATGACGAGCTGATCCGCGCTCGCCAGCTCATAGCTGCCGTTGCCGTCAAGCCGGCGCTCCAGACAGCGGAGCAGCACGGACGCAGCGAGCGTCATTGTCAGATACCCGATCATCTCCACCGTGGCGGAGGGGAAGTACAGATAGCTCGCGCCGACGGCGGCGCGGTGCGCCGAGAAGAAATCAGGGAAGCCGATGATGAACATGACAGACGTGTCCTTCACATTTATAATGAAGTTGTTGCCTATCTGCGGCATGATGTTGCGCAGCGCCTGAGGCAGTATGACGTTCACCATCGTCTGCACGTGGGTCATGCCTATCGCCTTCGCGCCCTCGGTCTGCCCGACGGGGATGGAGATGATGCCGCCGCGCACGGATTCCGCCATGTATGCGCCCGTGTTGATGGACACGACCAGCAGCGCCGCCGGCCATATGCCGGAGAACTTCACGGCGTTGTCGGTGAAATACGGCAGACCGTAATAGATGAACACCGCCTGCAGCACCATAGGCGTGCCGCGGAACACCTCCACATAGATGCGCACGATAACGCGCACGAGCCCAACGAAGAATTTCTTCACGCCGGAGTCGTTCTTCGAGCAGGGAATGGTGTTCAGCACGCCGCACACGAACCCGATGACGCAGCCGATGAGCGTCGCGGTGAGCGCGAGCAGCAGCGTGTTGCCTATGCCGCTGAGATACAGCCCGCTGTATTTTGACCAGAGCTTGGCAATGTCGCTGCCGAGCTGCACGAATTTGTTCATTGGGAATCACCCTTCATATTTTGATTGCGCGGCGGGGGAGTCCCGCCGCGCGCCGGTATATCGGGGAAATCACTCGCTGAGAGGCTGGACGGAGATCGCCTGCGCCATGAGAGAGTTGAAGTCATCCACGGTCATGGTGGAAAGGACGCTGTCAATGGCGCTCTTAAGCTCGGTATTGCCCTTGCGCAGGGATATGCCGATGTTGACGTTTTCCGCACGAACCTCATCGGAGAACTGGAAGTCGCCGTCCGTGCCGGAGAAGTCGAGGATGACCATATCGGGGTATGCCGCGACCGCACCCTGTGCGGTGGGCATATCGGTGCAGACGAAGTCAACGGTGTCGGTTTCAAGCGCCATGAGCATGGCGGGCGCGGTCTCGGAGGCGGGCTGAATGTCAGCGCCGGTGATCTGCGGCAGGCACTGGTCGTACCAGATGGTGGCTATCTGCGCGGTGCAGCTTCCGCCCGCAAGGTCTGCGATGCTCTTTGCCTCGGCAAAGGGGCTGTTCGCCTTTGTCAGGCACACGATTGTGGCGTAGAAGTATGGACCTGCAAAATCGACCTGCTCGGCGCGCTCTGCGGTCATGGACTGACCGGCGATAACCGCGTCAAACGTGCCGGTCTGCACGCCGGGGACGAGAGAGTCCCAGTCGGACTGGATAAGCTCCAGCTCCCAGCCGTTCGCCTCGCAGATCTTCTTTGCGATCATCACGTCGTAGCCGTTTGCGTATGAGCCGGGGACGTTGGAGATGGGCACCGCGCCGTTGGAATCGTCGCTCTGCGTCCAGTTATAGGGGGCATAGGCGCATTCCATCGCCACGGTGAGCACGCCGTCCTCAACGCCGCTGACATTCGCGGCGGAGGTGTCGGCTGCGGCGGCTGTGGCTGCGGGAGCCTCGGTGGCGGCGGTGCTGCCGCAGGCGCACAGCGCCAGTGCCGTCACGAGAGCAAGCAGGCATGCAATAACTCTTCTTCTCATTTGTTTTCCTTTCTTCGGCGCTTTGCGCGCCGTTCCGGCTTTTCAAGCTATCCGCCGGCGAGATAAAATAAAAAATGAACCGCTTGTCAAGCGGTTCATGGGAAATCGGACATGGACAACACTGAACGCGGGGAAAACCGCAATGCTGTCGAAAGCCGTATAAGCCAGTGATAGCGCTTCACAAAACTATGTGACAGTCCGGCAGATGTTTTCTGCCGACCCAGCCGTGAGGAGAACAGGCATTCTCCGCAGGCTTCGGCGGTGGCCCCTTTCACCTCCCCAAGCTGCCTGACGATACGGGAAAGCTACTGATGGATACCGCGCCTCTATCTACATTCAAATCAGCGATTCAATTTTTCTGTATACTAACATCGTTTGTGAGATGTGTCAATAGGGGCACATCAATTTTGTCGCACTTTCACAAAAAACGCAGAAGGTTTTCATTTGTTCGGGATAATTTACATGATGTCACTCGCCGGTGGGAACCTCGCGGCAGGTGAAGAGAATGACCTGCCGCCTGTGCGACAGCTCGCGCAGCAGCGCCATTGCCTGCTTCAAGCGCTCCCCGTCGAGATTGACGAGCGCATCGTCGATTATCAGCGGGCACGCCTCGCCCGTGGGCATGGCAAGCTCGCACACCGCAAGGCGCACCGCCAGATACATCAGATCCAGCGTCCCCGCGCTCAAATACCCGCTGTCGCGGGCGACGGTATCGTCCTGCGTCTTTGTGCGGGCGGAAAAATCCAGGTCGATGAGCACGTCGGAGTAGCGCCCGCCGGTCATGAACGACATATACTGCGCCGCAAGCTTCCCAAGCTGCGGGGAGAAGCGGCTTTGCAGCTCACTGTCGGCGGCACGCAGAGTGTCCACCGCAAGGGTGAGCGCGTCGTATTCGTCGTTCAGCGCGTCATACTCCTCCTCCATGGACTTCAGCTCGCTTGCCAGAACGAGCGGATCCCCCACGGCGGCGAGCCTGCCGTGCAGAGAGGCAATCTTTGCGGAAATACTCTCGGCATTCTGCCGCTCGGCGGCAAGCTCGCGGCTCAGCCGCGCCGCCTCCGAGCTTCCGCCGGAGAAGTCCAGCTCGCCCAGCGCCGCCTCCTCCAAACGCTCCTGCCGCTCGTGCGCTGCCTCGTAAGCCTCGCGCGTGCGCCGCTCCGCTTCCTGCGCGCTCTCCAGCGCGGCGCAGAGCTCCCTCTGCGCTTCCAGCGCGCGGTGTATATCTGCGGCTGAGTGCGCGCCGTAGCTGTCCAATATTTTGCGGCGCGCTTCGAGCGCCTCCTCCGCCGCGCGGCGGAGCTTTGAGGCGCGCATCAGCAGCACGACCGCCGCCGCACAGAACAGCGCGGCAAACACGATGAGCGCCGACGACTGAAAATGCGTGTACAGCGCCGCGCCGACGACGGCAAGGATAAAGCAGAGCACTGCCGTCCACGGCGCACTCTTCGGGCGGCTCGCCGTGCGCAGCGCGTCCAGCTCGGCAAGGTCGGCGTTCACCCGCTCCTCCGCCTCGTCCGCGCTCTGCGCGCCGAAGGGACCCGAGCGCTGCGCGTCCTTTGCCTGCGCCAGCTCCGATAGCGCGCCGTCGTGCGCCTCGCCTGCGGCGCGCAGCTCCGCCCGCCCGGCGTTCAGCTTTTCCAGCGACTCCTTCCGCTGGCGCTTGCGGCTGTCGGTCACGGCGCTCTCCAGCGCGGTGCAGCGCGCCCCGCTCTCGTCGAGCCGCGTCTCAAGCGCGTCTATCTCCGCCACGGTGCTGTCCATCGTGCAGAGCAGCCGCTGCGTGTCGTCCATTTTTGCCTCAAGCTCCGGCAGATAACCGCGCCGGTTGAAGCGGCGCTTGCGCTGCCATGCGCGCAGCGTCTCGTCCGCCTCGGTGTAGGAGGTCTGCTCCTCCCCGGTGGAGACGATGGAGCTTATGCGCCGCTCAAGCTCCGGGCTGCCCGTCACGGCGACCGTGCCCTGTGCAATGAACGCACTGCGGCAGAACACGTCCCGGCTCACGCCGGTCAGCAGCTCGCCCGCGTTCGCGCTTGTCACGCCCTCAACGGGGACATTGCTGTCGGTATATGTCGCGGAAAACTCGCGCATCGGCGCACCCTTTGTCTTTGTCGTGCGCGTGACGGTGATGTCAAAATGATCGCTCGTCAGCTCCATGCTGCCCTCCATCGGCGCGCCCGACCACGGGGCGTAGCGCAGCTTGTCCGGCAGATACCCCGCGCGCGCGCGCTCGGACGTGTCCACGCCGTAGAGCATCGCGCGGATGAACGCGCACCACGTGGACTTTCCGCTCTCGTTGGGCGCGTATATTATGTTCAGCCCCGGGTGAAGGCTCAGTGTCTCGTTTTCGAGCTTGCCGAACGAGGCGGTCAGCTTATTTATCCTCATGGCACACCACCTCCTCGGCGTTGTCCAGCGCCGCAAGCCCCCAGCGCGCCGCGTGCTCGGCGCGCTCGCGCGCGGCATCGTCCGCCGCCTCGTCGTACAGCTTTTTCAGCTTCATCAGGAATATCCCTCGCAGGCTGTCCTCGCCCGCGCGCTCCCATACGCTGCGGCGCACATGGGTGCGGTCGCGTATCTGCAAATCGAAGAACAGCTCCGACAGATTGTCATAGAGCCGGTTTATGTCCGGCGCCTGCGCGGTCTCGCCGGTGAGCACGATGCGGTATATGTCGCGCACGGTCTCGTCCGGCAAAAGCGTGTGTATCGCGAGCAGCGGGTCTGACCCGGTCACGTCCGCCGTCAGCACCTCGTACCGCCGTGCGGCGATGCTGACCTGCTCCAGCGTGCACCCGCCGTCGGACAGCTCCACGATGTTGACGGTTTTCTCGCCCGTCTCGTCAAAGCCGCGCCCCTCCGGGCAGCCCGGCCATGAATAGTATGTCCCTCCGGCGCGCAGGAGTCCGCTCGCCTTGTGGATGTGCCCCAGCGCGGCGTAGTCCATGCCGGAGGCGGCAAGCTCCTCCTCCGTGATGGGGTCATAGGGTGAGCTCGGCGCGCCGACCTCGCCGTGGAGGCAGAGTATGTTATATACGCCCTCGGTGCGCTCCGCCGTGAAGCCCGTGAGCAGCGCGCGGCTGCCTGTATCGGTGAATGCCGCGCCGTAGACGCGCGCGTTCAGCCCCGGCAGCTCAACGCAGCTTATCTCGTTCTCCGTGAAAACATGCACGTTGCCGGGCAGCTTTAGGCGCATATACGGCGAGCGGCTGGAGCAGCAGTCGTGATTTCCCGGAGCGATAAACACGGGCACGCCCATGTTCTGCAAGCTGCGCAGCAGCTCTTCCCCCGTTTCAAGGTATGTGCTCTCGCTGTCGAGCAGATCGCCCGCGAGCAGCACGAGATCCGCATTTTCCGTGTGCGCCAGCTCCGCCAGGCGCGTGAGTAGCTGGCGCTGCTCTGCGCGGCGTACCGCCGCCTTTCCGCGCGTCAGCCCCTCGAACGGGGAGTCGAGGTGCAGATCGGCGGAGTGAAGTATTCTAAGCTTGCTCATTTCAGTCTTATCGCCTCCGCAGAGAGACATCTGCCCGTCTCCGGGTCTATCTCAAATATGCAGCCCTCCATCATGCACGCCCCCTTTGCCGACTCGTAGCGGCGCGGCGGGTCGCCCATAAATTTGCCGATGCTCTGCTCGGGGTCGATGCCGAGCACGGAGTTTATTGGGCCCGTCATGCCCAGATCCGTGATGTACCCCGTGCCGTTCGGCAGCACGGCAGCGTCGGAGGTCTGCACGTGCGTGTGCGTCCCCCATACGGCGCTCGCCCGCCCGTCGAGCATGAAGCCCATTGCGCGCTTCTCGCTCGTGCCCTCGGCATGGAAGTCCACAAGGATGATCTTTTCCTTTATCTCCGCCATGTACCCGTCGGCAATGACGAAAGGGTTGTCGGTGTTGGTGTCGAGCGTGAAGCGCCCGAGCAGGTTGAGCACGCACACGTCCCCGAACGGCGTGGAGTACACATTTATGCCCTTGCCGGGGCACTGCGGGCCGAAGTTCGCCGGGCGCAGTATGCGCCGCCGCTCTTCGAGATAGGGGCGCAGCTCCGTGCGCGTCCACGTGTGGTTGCCCAGCGTCACCACGTCCGCCCCCGCGCGGAACAGCGCGTCCGCCTGCTTGGGCGTGATGCCGACAACGTTTGTGTTTTCGCCGTTGACGACGGTGAAGGCAATGTCGTGCTCGCGCTTATAGTCGCGCAGCCGCGCGGTCAGAAAATCCAGTCCGGGCTCGCCGCACACATCGCCCACGGCAAGAATTTTAACGCTCATAACTTGTCCTCTTTCGTGATATTATCTTTTTTCTTATTGTACCACAATTTGCATTGGTCAATCAATGCATTTATGCACATAATAATCGCGCAGTATAAAATTTGCGAAAGGATGGCAGAGAAATGAACAAGAGGAACTTTTACGTGGGCATGGGCATGGGGCTTATCGTCGGCGGGTGCGCGGCATACGCGATGCGCCCGAAAAAGCACGGCGTGAAGAGCGTTGTCGGCAGGACGCTCAAGACTATGGGCGAGGTCGCCGACTCTATTTCCGACGTTATGGGCTGGTAATGCCGCCGCTTTTTGAGATTTTTTCGCGCTCACCGAAAAAATTTCAAAAAAATCAAAAAAAACCTTGCAATTCCACTCCGGCTGTGCTAATATAACTAAGCTCTCAGATGAGAGATATGCGCCGTTAGCTCAGCTGGATAGAGCGTCTGGCTACGGACCAGAAGGTCAGGGGTTCGAATCCCTTACGGCGTGCCAAAGCCACGGAGGCGATCGCTTCCGTGGCTTTTGTTGTGGTGGTATGCCTTAGCTTTCGGTATAAAGCACATATAAGATATACCTTAGGCAGCTCGGCATAATTTTCCGAGCGTTTTGTGCGTACTGTTTCCGTTTTTATCCGTCATACTGTGGCACAAGCACTGTCGCTGCTTATTTCAATCGTCTGAATGGTCCTCGCATGCATTAACATACAAGCGCCTACTTGACACAGCTTCTGTCAAGACTATGGAAACAGCGCAATAGTGAATTGGAACAAATAAGCAGCAGCCTCAATAATTATTTATAAACAGTTTATAAATGCTTGAATTTTTTGTAGTAATATAACTGTGTATAATACTACTTGGGAGGCTATTGCTATTATGCAGGATTATATCATTGCGACCTCGTCCACATCGGATCTGCCGCGCACATGGCTCGAAGCGCACAACGTTCCGTTTATAAGCTACACCTATACCATCGGCGATCAGCTTTTTGAGGATGATTGCCGCGAGGAGAGCCGCGCTGCGGTCTATGCCGGTATGCGCAAGGGCGACCGGCTGAAAACCTCGATGATAAATGAATATGCCTATTGCGACTTTTTCACCTCTCTGCTGGAGACGGGCAAGGATGTCATATTCCTCGATATGTCGCAGAAGATGTCCGTGTCATTTGAAAAGGCTCAGATCGGCGCGGAAATGGCGCGCCGTGACTTTCCCGAACGAAAGCTGTATGTGATGGACACGCTGTGCATCTCCGGCGGGCTGGGACTGCTGGTGGACAACATGGTGCGGCTGAAGGAGAGCGGCGCGGACTACGACGCAGTTATCGCATGGGGCGAAGCGAACAAGCTGAAAATCGCCCACCGCTTCACCGTGGACGACCTTGACTATCTCAAGGCGGGCGGGCGCGTATCCAACGCGGCGGCGCTCGTCGGCGGCATGCTGTCGATAAAACCGGTGCTGTACGTGCCCGACCGCGGCACGCTTGACGTGGCAAAGAAGGTACGCGGGCGCAAGGCAGCGCTCAATGAGATAGTTGACGGTGTGAAGCGTGACCTTGCCGGGGGCAACACCGAGGGGCTGGAATTTCACATTCTTCAGGCGGACTGCGCTGCGGATGCGAAGCACGTCAGGGACGAGATAAAGGCGGCGTTTCCCGATGTCGGCGAAATAACGATAACGGGGCTGGGCGTTGTCATCGGCGCGCACTGCGGTCCGGGTCTGCTGACGGTGTTCTACCTCTGCAACGGTCGCCAGCCGTGAGACGGGAAATATTATAGTATGTATAAACTATGGGCAGTCGGCAAATAATCGCCGGCTGCCCGTGTGTTATAACTCTTTCGTCTTAAATGCGGTATATCCCTCATAGTAATAGCTGTGGTCAATGCCTTTCATATATACCTCGCGGCTGTTCACATTGTCGGTAAGCGCCGCTTTCAAGAGCACCTTTATCTCCGTGTCCTTGATAGGGCTGCGCTCCATTGCCAACAGATAATCTTCCTTATCAACATTGCTCCAATCCACTACCTGCCCGATGCCCTTTTTCAACATCAGATCCAACCAAATGCGGGCGCTGCGTCCGTTGCCCTCCCGAAACGGGTGGGCAATATTCATCTCCACATACTTTTCAATAATCTCATCATAAGTGGACTGCGGCATTTTGTCAATATTCGCCAGCGCCGCTTCCAGATACATCAACGGGGCAAATCTGAAGCTGCCTTTCGCCAAGTTAACCGTGCGTATTTCGCCTGCGAAGTCGTAAATATCCTCAAAGAGATATTTGTGGATCGCTTTAAGAGCGGCAAACTTGCCGGCGGGCAGGGTGTCCAGTGTGCCGCTTTCAAACAGCCACACAGCCTTTTTCTTGCTGAGCCGTTCTTCCTCGCGGGCAAGCGCCGCAGAATCGGTTATGCCCAATTTGTTCTCAAGAGCCATCATGTCCCTCCGTCAATAATCGCACCATGCCTCACCCAAGCATCCGCTATTAGTATAACACACGCATTCTGTGTAATCAATCAATTATGTCTTAAATGCGGTGCAGCCAACATCATGCTGAAACGGCAGCCGCATTAGAGGGAGAAATTCTCCTTGACGCTTTCTGCATTGTATAGCTTGTCGGTGAAAGCTGTTAAAGACTCTTTCGCAAAAGTGCCGCAAATCACGGATGCCAAGTGGCACGAAGAAATAACGTCGAATCTAATCCGTTAATACTATCACTCCGTTATGCAATCATGTATTGCGCAGATGGCGGCATATGCCCGCTCGCAGTCGAGCTGCCCCGGTGCGCAGGGCGCATTGACGGCGCAGAATGTCATACACGAGCCGAACACCTCGCCCGTGAGGCGGCTGAGCACCCCGTCCGCGCCCATCGCCACGGTGAGCACCGGGGTGTCATCCGCCGCGCGCGTCATGCGCTCCGTCGCCGTGAGCAGCCGCACGAGGTCTTCCCTGCTGCGCGCCATTGCGGCACACTTGGGAATATCCGCGCCGAGGCTGCGGGCATGGGCAATGAACTCACAAAGCCGGTCAACCTCCGGCATCTCATTGAAGTTATGATACGAATACACTGAGACAACGCCCCTCGCGCGGGCGTGGGCGATAAGCCCCGCCGCCGAGGAATCGCCGACGCGGTGCTCAATGTCGATCATATCCGCACAGCCGGAGTCGATCGCCGCGCGGACAAGGGCAATATACTCATCCTGCGGCAGCTCAGCACACCCGCCCTCCGGCTTGGAGCGAAACGTGAACAGCAGCGGGCGCTCGCCAAGGCAGGCGCGTATGCGACGGAGGTCATGCATGAGCTTGTCCGTGTCGCGGACATTCTCATGCAAATCCGCGCGGTATTCTATCGCGTCCGCATGCTGCCGCTTCGCGCGCTCCACCGCTGCAAGCGCGGCTTCAACCGTGGGCTCAAGCACAGGGCAGATGATTTTCGTCCTGCCCTCGCCGAGGCGCATGCCGCGCACATTTATCGTTTTCATATTCCTCAGCCCTTCACCCTTGCAGATGAGGTGATTTTCACATGGCGGGGCTGATTTGTCAAGTAGCAAAGAATATAGCCCGCAAGGCACAGCGGCAGCGCCGCCGCAACGTCGAGCACGGAATGCTGCTTCATAAAGACCGTGGAGACACAGATGAGCACACAGCACAGTACGTTTGCCGCGCGCCGCCCCTTTGAGGCGAAGCGCTCCGTATTCCACAGCGCAAAGCACGCGGCGAACGAGCCGATAACATGCAGCGACGGGCAGACGTTGGTGTCGGTATCAAACTGATAAAAATACGCAACGAAGCGCGTGAACACGTTGTCGCGCGCGAACTCCGACGGGCGCAGATGCTGGCACGACGGGAATAAGAGATATATCAGAATCGTCATCGAATAGGTGAAGATGACGAAGTACATCATGCGCCTGAATTCATCTCTGTCGCAGAAGAGCGTATAGGCAAGCGCGCCGATAAGATACACGAACCAGAACATATACGGGATGAGAAAATACTCGCAGAACGGTATGGCATCGTCGAGCGCGCAGTGCATCACTATGTATTTGCCGGGGGAGTACACCCGCTCCACAAAATAAAACATCAGCCCGTATACCGGCCAGTACAGCAAAAGCTTGAGGTGGCTGTACTCCTCGGTGTTCAGCTTGTCCCATGTGAAATTGCGAAAATCAGTCTTTTTCATTTTTTTATTCAAAATCTCGCATTATTATTTAATGATAGTATTATATATAGTATTATATATACACTCTGCCGGGGTGCAGTCTCCGTCCCGCTTCAGCGCGCGGCGCATCGCGCCGAGCCGCGCCCTGTCGTGCAGCAGCGTAATGGCGGCATCCGCAAGTGCCTCCGGCGTGTCCGCCGTCACCGCGCCGCCGCACTCGGTGAAAAACTCCAGATTATGCTCCTCACACCCGGCGACGGCATTTACCAACACCATCGGCAGCCCCATTGCTGCCGCCTCCGTCGTGCTCAGCCCGCCGGGCTTTGTCATATATATATCGGCGGAGCGCATATACGTGGGCATATCCTCCGTCAGCCCCTCCACATGAATATTGGCGTTGGTGAAATATTCGACCCGAAGCTTTTCGTCGAGCTTTTCATTCGTCCCGCAGATTATCGTCAGCTCCTCGTCCGAGGCGAGCCTGTCGGCAAGCTGCTGTGTCAGCTCGATTATCGGACCGCAGCCCATGCTGCCGCACATCATGAGAATGTGTCTGTTCTCCTGCGGTATGCCTATATGGCGCTTTGCCGCCGCAATATCTCCGGGAATATAAAAAGCCTGCCGCACGGGCATACCGCTGGGGATTATGCGCTCTCTCGGCACGCCGCAGGCTGCAAACTCCTCCGTGAGCGAGGCATCGGGAATGAAATAATACTCAAGGTCAGAATCCGCCGTGCCCGGCGAGCAGGTATAGTCCGTGCCGACAAAGGCGGTCTTAATCGGCATGGGGTGCTTTTCGAGCATATCCGTGAGCGCGAGCGCCGGGAAAACGTGCGTGCAGATAACAGTGTCAAACCCGTTGGCGCTGATATAGTCATACATACGCTCCGACCCTGAGGTGAGATATTGATATATAACGCTGTCCTTTTGGAATGGGGAGGCGTGGCTCTCGACCTCTTTATAGCCATTCTTGAACAGGCGCGGCAGATGGCGGTAAATACGCACATGCCAATTGCAAATGAATTTTGAGGCTTGCCTGGATATAAAAAGCAGCGAGTCGATGATCTCGCAGTCAACGCCGCGCGTCTCGAAGTATTCCTTTATCGCGCGGGCGCAGGAGTTATGCCCCGCGCCGGTGTTGCAGCTAAGCAGGAGCACACGCTTCATTTCGCCCCTCCCGTCTCGCGGCGGCTGCGGTGCTCCATAAGCCTTTGCAGCCGCGGTCTGTTATAGCGCTGGATGATGATAAACGGGACATTGCCGAGCAGAATATACACCGCCGCGAACACCGCGCCGCCTATCCCCTTCCACAGCCGCAGGCAGCCCAAGCCGAGTACGGCGAGCACGCTATGCGTCGCCTCCGCGACACAGGTTTCCTGCAGCATACGCGGGAGGTCGGCAAGCGTGTCGGCATTGATGCGCTTGGCGGGCATGATGCGATTGAAAATGCGGCTCATATCCGGCAGCTTGCTCTGCCAGTCCTTCACGCGCAGCGCGGCGTAAAGCCTGCTCTCCCTCTCGCTGCACCTGAACGGGAAGCGGTCACTGTGAAACCACTTTTTCGGCACAAGCCGCCCTGCCACAAATGACAGAACGCCCAAAGCCGCGGCGTAGATCACACAAGCCCAAAATCCTGCGCCCTCGTTTTTCCTCATTTTTCTATCCTCGCTTATACTTTTCCCATTTTGTTTGCATATTAACAGGACTTCCGCAACACAACATCAACCCAATCTCAATGTTTCGTGAACTTCAGTTGAGACAGCGTTTAACTTTGTCATATAGAATCATCGTCGAGAGGTATGCGTGCCGCATAAACCTCGTATGATATACATTATAAGCTATGAAAGAAGATAGAGAGGAGAAATTCCGATATGAGCAGAACTGTGTGCAGAATCATATCCGTTCTGCCGGCTGTTGCGGTTCAGGTGCTGCTGCTGACGGTGCTGATACGTTGGCTGTCCCCGTATGCGGCGGTGATAAACTTCATTCTCTCCATATTGTCCATACTTCTCGTGCTCTACATCATCATAAAGCGTGAGGAGGCGGCGTACAAAACGCTGTGGCTGCTGGTGATACTGCCGTTCCCGCTGGCGGGCGCGGTGCTGTATCTGCTGTTCGGCAACAAGCGCACGGCGCACCCGCTCGAGCGCAGGCTTGCCGCCGCGACACCGCACGAAACCCCAGACGACAGCGCAATTGTATGCAAGATTCGCGCCGAAGAGCCGCGCCTTGCGCAGACGTTTGCCTATCTGCGCAGGAAAACCGGCTCGCCCGTGCTCGCAAACGAGAGCGCGAAATATTATCCCCTCGGCGATGATATGTTCCCGGACATGCTGCGCGATATGGAGGGTGCAAAGCAATTCATATACGCGGAATACTTCATCATCCACCACGGGGAGATGTTCGACGCGATGCTGGACATCATGCGGCGCAAGGTGCGCGAGGGCGTCGATGTGCGCGTGATATATGACGATCTCGGCAGTATATCCACGTTCTCCGCCCGCGACAGGCGCGAGCTGACGGAGGCGGGCATACGCTGCGTGTCGTTCAACCCCATGCTCGCCGTGGGCGGCACGCTCAACTACCGCGACCACAAGAAGATTCTCGCCATAGACGGGCGCGTGGCATACACTGGCGGGATAAACCTCTCCGACGAGTATATAAACCGCAAGGAGCGCTTCGGGCATTGGAAGGACACGGGCTTTCGCATCACGGGGCAGAGCGCGCAGGTGTTCGCGGATATGTTCCTCGAATTTTGGAATGCCTTCGGAGAGCGCACAATCGCGCCCATAACGCCGGAGCTGCCCGCAGAGCTTGCGCCGCCCAGCGGCGAGCCGGACGGCTATGTGCTGACCTACTATGACTCGCCCATCAATTCGGACGCGGTGAGCTATAATCTCTACATCGACATTCTCTCTCAGGCGAAAGACTACGTATGGTTTTATACGCCGTATTTCACGCCGGGGGACGAATTGCAGGAGGCATTCATCCGCGCGGCGCAGCGCGGCGTGGACGTGCGCGTAATCATGCCGGGCATTCCCGACAAGAAGATCATTTTCCGCCTGTCGCACAGCTATTATCAGGCGCTGCTGGAGGCGGGCGTGAAAATATACCAGTATGACCCCGGCTTTGTCCATGCCAAGGCGTGCCTCGCCGATGATGTTATAGGCACGGTGGGGACGGTGAATCTCGATTACAGAAGCCTCTTTCTGCACTTTGAGAACAACTCGCTCTTCTACAAGGCATCGCTGCTGGGTGAGCTGAAAAAGGATTTCATTCAGACGCTCTCAAAGAGCACCGAGCAGAAGCCCTATGACCGGCAGAAGTATATGCGCCGTTGGATCGTCGACGGGATATTGCGGATATTCGCGCCGCTGTGCTGATTTGGCTAACGCGCACTTACCTCTCAGGGGAGGCAGGGATCTTTTGTAATTTTAACAGGCGCACCCTTGGCTCCACATAAGCCGATGATCTTCGAGCGGGGCAACAGAAAAGCGGCCATGCAGGAGCAATTTCGCTCTTGCATGGTCGTTTTTGTTAAGGCAATACCGCATAATGCGGCAAGGATAGCTGGCGAGAGAATTTGAGTTCTGATG
>CAVGKI010000017.1:0-19394 GCA_963629655.1 Butyricicoccaceae bacterium
TCGCTGGTTTGTGGCATTTTTAACCGTCAACATTAGGTTGTCGAACAAGTCTAATTATATAATGAGGTGATTTTAAGCATGAATGAAGTCAAAAACCCGCGAAAGCCGTTGGTGTATTATGCCATTATCGCGCTTCTGGCGCTGCTGACCTTTAACATTTTTGCCGCCCCTGCCATATTCTCGACGCAGGTGAAAGAGGTCGATTACGGCACGTTTATGAAAATGACCGAGGACGGCGACATCGGGCTTGTCGAGATCGACAGCAGCGAGATCGTTTTCACAAACAAGGATCAGACGGAGTTTTACAAGACCGGCGTGATGAACGACCCGAACCTGACCGAGCGCCTGTATTCCTCCGGCGCGCAGTTTTCCAGCGAGATCGTCACGCAGACCTCTCCGCTGCTGGCGTTCTTTCTGACATGGGCGCTGCCCATACTGCTGTTTGTATGGATAGGCGACATTATGGGCAAGAAGCTGATGAAATCCGCCGGAGGGCCGAACTCCCTGATGTTCAACCTCGGCGGGTCGAACGCGAAGGTCTATGTCAAATCCGCCGACGGGATTAAATTCGACGATGTTGCCGGCGAGGAGGAAGCCAAGGAGAACCTCGCGGAGATCGTGCAATACCTCCACGACCCCGAAAAATACCGCGAGATCGGTGCGAGCATGCCCAAGGGCGTGCTGCTCGTCGGACCTCCGGGCACGGGCAAGACGATGCTTGCCAAGGCAGTCGCGGGTGAGGCAAACGTGCCGTTCTTCTCCATGTCCGGCTCTGAATTTGTGGAGATGTTTGTCGGCATGGGCGCGAGCAAGGTGCGCGATCTGTTCCGTCAGGCAAAGGAAAAAGCCCCGTGCATTGTGTTCATCGACGAGATAGATGCCATCGGCAAGAAGCGTCAGGGCAACATGTCCGGCAACGACGAGCGCGAGCAGACGCTCAACCAGCTTTTGACCGAGATGGACGGCTTTGAGGGCAACAACGGCGTTATCATTCTTGCCGCCACGAACCAGCCGGATTCCCTCGACCCCGCGCTCACGCGCCCCGGACGCTTTGACCGCCGCGTCCCCGTGGAGCTGCCCGACCTCAAGGGCAGGGAGGAGATACTCAAGGTGCACGCAAAAAAGGTGAAGCTGGGCGAGGATATAGACTTCAACAAGATAGCGCGTATGGCATCCGGCGCTTCCGGCGCGGAGCTGGCGAACATCGTCAACGAGGCGGCGCTGCGCGCCGTGCGCGACGGGCGCAAAATGGTCATGCAGAGCGACCTTGAGGAGAGCATTGAGGTCGTGATAGCGGGCTATCAGAAGAAGAACGCCATACTCACCGACGAAGAGAAGAAGATTGTCGCCTATCACGAGGTCGGGCACGCCCTTGTCGCGGCGCTGCAAACGCATTCCGCCCCCGTGCAGAAGATAACGATAGTGCCGCGCACGTCCGGCGCGCTGGGCTACACCATGCAGGTGGAAGAGGGCAACCACTATCTTATGAGCCGCGAGGAGATAGAGAACAAGATTGCAACGCTCACCGGCGGGCGCGCGGCGGAGAAGCTCGTTTTCGGCTCGATAACCACCGGCGCGTCAAACGACATTGAGCAGGCGACAAAGCTTGCCCGCGCGATGATAACGCGCTACGGCATGAGCGATGAGTTTGACATGGTTGCATTGGAAACCGTCAACAATCAGTATCTCGGCGGCGACACCTCCCTTGCCTGCTCCGCCGAAACTCAGCGCGAAATCGACCGCGAGGTTGTGGCGCTGGTGAAGCGGCAGCATGAAAAGGCTGACAAGATACTTGCCGACAATCGCGCCAAGCTCGACGAGCTGTCAAGCTATCTCTACGAGCGCGAAACCATAACCGGCGAGGAGTTCATGGATATACTCAACAAGTAAAAAGGAGGCAGACATGGCAGAGAGACGACCCGACAGGCTCAGAAAGCGCCGGGAGGAGGAGATTCGCCGAGCCTCCCGCGTCATATTTGAGAGCGAGAGCGCCCAATCCCTTGCGCCACAGATAAACGGCAAGCTGAGGAGCTTTGCCCTGCGCGTGCCGGAGCAGATAAACCAATGCAGCGGCATTGTTATCAACGGCAAGCGCATTCGCTCGCTCGTGTTTACCACCGACGTTGCCATCATCCGCAATGTTGACGCGGATGCGGTCTTTGCCGTATACCCCTACACGCCGCAGCCGATAATCACGGATATGCTTGTCCATGCGGCGGATATTCCCGTGTTTGCCGGTGTCGGCGGCGGGCTGACGACCGGGGTGCGCGTCGTGAATCTGGCGATGTACGCCGAAATGCAGGGCGCGGCGGGTGTCGTTGTGAATGCGCCGACCGAGAGCCGAATCATACGCACCCTGCGCGAGACCGTTGACATTCCCGTTATCGTCACGGCAGTGACGGCAGACGGCATTGAGGAGCGCATACGCTCCGGCGCGTCTATAATAAATGTCGCGGGCGGGTATAAAACGGCGGAAATTGTCCAGGCGATACGCGCGAGAGATGCCGACATTCCCATCATAGCAAGCGGCGGGGACACGGATGAAAGCGTGCTTGCCACCATCCGCGCCGGCGCAAATGCCATAGTCTGGACACCGCCCGGCAACGGCGAGGTGTTCCGCGCCGTCATGGACGCTTACCGCGAGGGCAAGGGTCATCCTTAATACTGCAATGCCATGCCGCACTTTTTGCAATGTATTCAGCACTCACAGCTCTGTTAATTGCAATAAGTCTGTCGTATAATAGCGTCACAATCAATTATGGCAGTATATCCACCGCCCGAATGGAGGTTCAGTATGAAAAAAATCATTTCCGTTATGCTCATCGCCGCAATAATGCTCACGGCGGCAGCGTGCGGCTCGACCGCCGCTGACCAAACCGCCGCGTCCGGCGCACAGACATCCGCGCCGAGCACCGCCGCCGCGTCCGTTGAGGACGGCGTTCTGCGCGTCGCGGCGCTCTACGACATCAGCACGATGGACGTTGCCCAGACGACTGACGATTACATGATTCCCATGAACGTTTTCGACCGCCTCTTCGAGTCGGAGGTTCAGTCCGACGGCAGCACCGCCGTCGTCCCCAGCCTCTGTGAGAGCTACACGGTTTCTGACGACGGGCTGACCTACACCTTCACGCTTCGCGACGGCGTGGTCTTTTCCAACGGCAGCGCCCTGACCGCCTCCGACGTGCAGTATACGTTCGAGCGGCTTTTGACCGCTGGCGGCGTGAACGATGATATTCCCCTTGAGGTCGCCGGGGCTGAGGCGCTGCAAAACGGCGAAGCCGACACGCTTGAGGGCTTTTCCGTTATCGACGACACGCACTTCACCGTCACGCTCAACACCGCGAACGCCGGATTTCTTGCCGAGCTGACCGCCCCTGCCATGTCCGTTGTGGATAAGGAGACGGTGGAGAGCGCCGCAAGCTTCGGCATGAGCTGTGAGGACACTATCGGCACAGGTCCCTATAAGGTGACGGAGTGGGTCGTGAACGACCACTTCACCCTTGAGTATAACGACAAATATTGGGGCGATGAGCCGTCCGTGAAGAAAGCCATCGTCTCCATCATTCCCGACCCCTCGACCCAGAACCTCATGTACCAGAACGGTGAGCTGGACATTATCGACCTTGAGGCGCTCGATTCCAGCCTTGTCGAGGCTACATACAAGACGCAGTACGCCGACAAGCTGGTCGTCAGCTCACGCGTCGGTCTGACCTACTTTGCCCTCAACGAGAACAACAAGTATCTCTCCGATGTCAACGTGCGCAAGGCGCTGCAAATGGCAATCGATGCCGACGCTATCGTCGCCTCCGTCTACGCCGGGAACGCCATAGTCGAAAACGGCATTATCCCTGAGGGTGTCTGGGGCTTCAACAAGGAGCTGACGCGCCCCGCTTACGACCCGGAGGGCGCAAAGGCGCTGCTGACCGAGGCGGGCTATGCCGAGGGCGAGATAAGCTTTGAGCTTTCCATGGACTCCTCCGCGTCAAGCAATCTGCAGCTTGTGTATCAGGTCGTGCAGCAGAATTTGCAGGCAATCGGCATCAATGCCGAGATAAAGAGCTATGACGAATCGTCTTGGCTCGACCTGCGGAAGTCCGGCGAGATGGATTCCTTCATTGCCACATGGACAATGGACTACAACGACCCCGCAAACATCATGTACACTTTCTTCGGCAGCGCCGACAAGACCCTCATCCGCAGCCTCAACTACCCCGACACCGAGGTTATGGCGCGCGTCGCTGCCGCCTCCGGCATCACGGACGATGCCGAGCGCATGGCAGAGTATCAGGCGCTTGAAAAGAAGATTGTCGTTGACGATGCCGCATGGGTTCCGCTGCTGGGCAGCACCCACCTGTTCGCCATCGGCGAGCGCGTGGAGAGCTTTGTTCCCTACTGGGCAGGCTTCAGCAACTTCTACGTCAGCGACGTGACGCTCAAGTAATACAGAATATTCATTACACGGCGGGACACCCGAAATTGCGGGTGTCCGCGCTGTGCATTTCGGACAGGAGGCGGAGCCTTTGGCAAGGAATATACTGAGCCGTGTCATTCAAGCCGCGATAGTCATGCTCGGCGTGGCGCTGCTCATCTTCATAATGCTGCGCATCGTGCCGGGCAACGCCATTGTTACGATGATGGGCGAGCACGCCAAGATAGAGACGATAGAGCGCATGACGAGCGAGCTTGGGCTGGATCAGCCGATATACGTGCAGTTCTGGCGCTACATCTCCGGCGCGGTGCGCGGCGATTTCGGCACGAGCTATTCCCTCAACCGCAGCGTGACGGAGCTCATCGGCGCGGCGTTCCCCAACACCGTGCGCCTCGCGCTTGCGGCGGCGCTGGTGGCGTGGGTGACGGGCATAGTCTGCGGGATAATCGCCGCCGTGAAGAAAAACGGCATACTCGACCATTTTTTCATGGGTATGTCGCTGCTGGGCGTGTCCGTACCGGTGTTCATGGTGGCAATGGTGCTGCAATATTTTCTGGCGTATAAACTCAAATGGCTTCCCATCTCCGGCGTGGAGAGCTGGCAGGGGTATATTCTCCCCGCGATCGCCCTCGGCTGGAACAGTGCGGGCAGCATCGCGCGCCTCACGCGCTCCACCCTGCTGGAGGTCATGCAGGAGGATTATATCGACACCGCGCGCGCCAAGGGTCGCCGTCAGGTCGGCGTTATCACGGTGCACGCGCTGAGAAACGCGCTTCTGCCAGTGATAACGATGATGGCGGTGCAGCTCTCCTCCCTGCTCTCCGGCGCTGTGATATGTGAGACGGTGTTCTCCGTCAACGGCATCGGCCGTCTGCTCGTTCAGGCGATAGAGGGGCGCGACATTCCGCTTTTGCAGGGGACGATACTCTTCTCAACGCTGCTTGTCATTCTCGGCAACCTCATTGCCGACTGCCTGTACGCCGCGCTTGACCCGCGCATAAGCAAGGAGGTGTGAGCATGAAAAAATCCCCTCAAGCTTCAAACGACATACGAGCGCAGCTCGGTAAAGAGGAAAGCTTCGCCTCTGTCATAAAGCGCCTTTGGCGGGAAAATAAGCTCGCCGCCGCGTCTGCGGTGGTCATTGCGCTGTTCATTCTCGCCGCCGTTTTTGCCCCCGTGCTCACGCCGTACACCTTTGACGGCATGGATCTGCTCAACCGTCTCGCGCCCCCCTCGCGCGAGCACCTGCTCGGCACCGATGAAGCCGGGCGCGACGTGCTCACGCGGCTGCTGTACGGCTCGCGCGTGTCGCTGCTGGTCGGCATAGTGCCGACGGTCATCTCCATGCTCGCCGGGGCGCTGCTCGGCATAATCGCCGGGTACAGCGGCGGGCGGACGGACGCGGTGATAATGCGCATTGCGGACGTGATGCTCGCGTTCCCGTCGATGTTTCTGGCAATGGTGATAATGTACACGCTCGGCGACGGAATGATAAACATCTTCCTCGCTCTCGCGCTCGTCAACTGGGCAATCGTGGCGCGCATCGTGCGCGCGGAAACGCTCAAATTAAAAGAAACGGAATTTGTGGAGGCTGCGCGCTCAATCGGCGTGAAAAAAACGGCGATCATGCTGCGGCATATTCTGCCCAACTGCATTCCGTCGCTCATCGTGCTCTTCACGCTGAATATCCCCTCCGCCATACTCTCGGAAAGCTCGCTGAGCTTTCTGGGAATCGGCATAAAAGCGCCGCAGGCATCGTGGGGGCTGATGGTAAACACCGGGCGGCAGTTTCTGTACAGCCAGCCGTGGCTGAGTCTTACGCCGAGCATCGCGATAATGCTCATCGTGCTCGCGTTCAACTTCCTCGGCGACGGTCTGCGCGACGTGCTCGACCCGCATCTCAAAAACCGCTGAAGGAGGGTGAAGCAATGGATAACGCGATAGTGTTGAATGTCGAGCATCTGTGCACCAGCTTCTTCACGCACAACGGCGAGGTCAAGGCGGTCAACGATGTGTCCATATCCGTGCCGCGCGGCGGCATAGTCGGTATCGTTGGCGAATCCGGCTGCGGCAAGAGCATGACGGCGCGCTCCGTCGTGCGGCTGCTGCGCTACCCCGGAAAAATCGTCAGCGGCAGCATAAAGCTTGCGGGGAAGGAGCTGACGGAGCTTTCAGAGCATGAAATGTCCACCGTGCGCGGCGAGGAGATAGGCATGATATTTCAGGAGCCTATGACGAGCCTTAACCCCGTCATGCGCGTCGGGCATCAGGTGCGCGAGGCGCTGCTGCTGCACCGCAAGGTCACGCCGCACGAGGCAAAGGCGGAGGTTCTGCGCATATTCCGCAAGGTCGGCATATCCGAGCCGGAGCGGCGCTACAACTGCTATCCGCATGAGCTGTCCGGCGGACTGCGCCAGCGGGTGATGATCGCAATGGCGATGATATGCCGCCCCAAGCTCGTCATTGCCGACGAGCCGACCACGGCGCTGGACGTGACGGTCGAGGCACAGATACTCCGTCTCATGCGCGCGCTGCGCGACGAAACGGGCTCGGGCATCGTCATCATCTCGCACAATCTCGGCGTTATAGCGCAGATGTGCGATTATGTCTATGTGATGTACGCAGGGCGCGTCGTGGAGCAGGCGGAGACGTTTGAGCTTTTTGCCCATCCCGCGCACCCGTACACCGCAGGGCTAATGTCCGCCGTCGCCTCGCTGGAGCGCGGCAGCGGCGAGCTGGAGACTATCCCCGGTGTCGTGCCGAACCTGCTGCACCTGCCCGCCGGGTGCAGCTTTGCGCCCCGCTGCGGGCAATGCGGCGCGCACTGCGGCGATGCCGTGCCGGAGCTGCGCGAGCTGTCCCCCGGGCATCTTGTGCGCTGTATCAACGTCTCGGAGGTGCAGGCATGAGCGAAACACTGCTTGAAGCGAGAGGGCTGACGAAAGAGTTCACCCTGAAAAACAGAAAAAAAGTGCACGCCGTCTCCGACGTGTCGCTTGAGATATATAAGGGGGAAACGCTCGCCCTTGTGGGCGAGTCCGGCTGCGGCAAGTCCACACTGGGGCGGACGCTCATACGGCTTATAAAGCCGACCTCCGGCGAGATAAGCTTTGACGGGACAGCGCTGGCCGCGATCTCCGAGCGTGAATTTGCCCCGTACCGTCGGCGGATGCAGCTTATATTTCAAGACCCCTATGCCTCGCTCGACCCGCGAATGAATGTGCGCGACATTGTGGCGGAGCCGCTGAAAGCATACAAGCTTTGCCGCACGGAGGAGGAGACGACCGCGCGCGTGCTCGCCCTTTTGCGCGATGTGGGCATACCCGAGGAATTTCTCTACCGCTATCCGCATCAGTTCTCCGGCGGACAGCGCCAGAGGATAGGCATTGCCCGCGCCATCGCCCTCGACCCCTCGCTCATCGTCTGCGACGAGCCTGTCTCCGCACTCGATGTCTCCGTGCAGAATCAGATACTGAATCTCCTGCGCCGACTACAGCGCGAGCGCGGGTTGACCTATCTTTTCATCAGCCATGATTTGTCCGTTGTGCGCTTCATCTCCGACAGGATATGCGTGATGTTTCTCGGACGGCTGTGCGAGATTGGGCGCACGGCGGAGGTCTACGCTGCGCCGCTGCACCCGTACACGCGCTTTCTCATCAATGCCATTCCCAAAGCCGACCCGACCGCGCGTTTTGAGGAGAAGCCGCTTCTGACCGGCGAGCTGCCCAGCCCCATCGACCCGCCGCACGGCTGCCGCTTTCACACGCGCTGCCCCTACGCCACGGAGCGCTGCCGCAGCGAAGTGCCGCCGCTGCGCCCCATCGGCGACCGCCTCGTCGCCTGCCACCGCGCGGAGGAGATATGAGGTTGGTGAATAATAAATCAGAGACTGTCTCAAAATGCTAATTGCAAGAAAACATCCTCCTTCATAAGTTGGATAAAGTCGTGAAAATCCGATAAAAACCGGATTTTCACGACTTTTTTGTTGGAGTGTTTTTTAGAAAATTCTATTTTGATACAACGCCGTATTTTGGGCTTTTGAGGCGCAGATGTGTCGTAACCCATCAAGGCGAAAAGGGCAAGAAGCGCCGGAAAGGCACACTGTCAGGCGTGTATGCTCTTATCGTCCGAGGGTATCATTGCATCATTGCGGCAGTGGTGGCGGAGGAGTAGAATAATTTTTCCTGACTGCTCAAGGGCTTTCCTTTCTTATGGACAAGCGAGATGGTCAGGTCGAAAGGCTCATCCTCAAGCTCCAGTACACTGAGTCGGTTTCTGTCCTCTGCGGTTATTTCTCTTTCAACAATTCGACTCACCAGCAGAGAATTATTGGAAATAAGCTCTATCACCTGACGCGGACGACCGCACGAGTAGGAAACGTTCAGCGTGAGTCCCTTTGCTTTGAACATATCGTTCAAAAGCTGCCGTGGGTAACTGGGTTTCTCCGGCGCGATAAAGGGAAGCGAATCCAAGTCCTCAAGGCAAATCGTTCTCCTGCCGGCCAGATAATGCAGCTTGTTCACAATGAACACCTGTTTGAGCCTGTCCAAAACAAAGACCTCTGTATTCGGACTTGTAACCTCGCCGTATACTATTGCAAAATCGGTATCATCGGTTTCGACGGCTTCGAGACACTCAATGCTGTATGCCTCCTTGAAATTGATGTGTATATCCGCAGAATTCGAGAGCAGCAGCTTCTGAAGTGTTGGGGAAAGCCGCGGCAGGATGCTGTGCGAAAGCATGACACGGACAGGGATCTGCCTGCTGTTGTTATCATTGCATATCTCGTGGATATTTGCGATGTGCTTGAGAATTTTTTGTGACTCCTTATAAACCTGCGCACCTGCCTCGGTAAGAACAAGAGTTCCTGTTTTTCTGTAAAAAAGGTCGCAACCAAGCTCCGCCTCAAGCCGCCGGACGGAGGAGGACAGCCCCTGCTGGGTTATATGGACTTTTGCAGCCGCTTTGGTAATACTGCCGCAGTCGCATATTTCTATAAAATACTGCAATTGATTAAACTCCACGAAGCAGCCCCCTCACCGTAGTGTACGCCAAAACATTAACATAATAACGAGTTGTTGAGTAAAAGTCAAGAGAATATATGTAAACTGTCACTGCGCATTTTTTGAAAATGTCCGTTGTCGGCAGCAACTGCAAGTTGTGCATGAAACAATGAATTTCCTTGACAGCGCACAGTATTGTTTGATTTTTAACGAAATCGTGTTAAAATTTTATTTAAGAACAGCGGAGGAGAAAGATTCTCCCGTGTATGGATATCGGCAATAAGGGATAAGAGCGCCCTGTATATAAACAATAGAAAAGGAAGGAAAAAACGGAATGGAATTCAAGTATGTCAAGTTTGAAAAGAAAGACTCCGTGGGGTACATCACCCTGAACAACCCGGAAAAGCGCAATCCCATAAATATCGACACGCACAGAGAGCTGAGAGAGTGCTTCGATTTGTGCGATTACGATGACGAAATCAGGGCGGTAGTTATTCGCGGAGCGGGCGGCAACTTCAGCGCCGGCGGCGACCTCAACGCGATGAAGGCGAGAATAGATGCCGGTATACGCGGCACCCGCCAGGTGTGCCGCGTCGGTGCGGAAACCAATTTGCGTCTGCTGAACGTGAAGAAGCCCGTCATCGCATGGATCGAGGGCGCTATTACCGGCGCGGGTATCGCGCTGGCAATGTCGTGCGACTTCCAAATAGTTTCGGAAACGTCGAAATGTGCCTTTTCTTTCGTCAACATCGGCTTTGTTCCCGATTCGGGAGCGGCATATCTGGTCACCCGCGCCGTCGGAACGACGAGGGCAAAGGATCTGTTTATGTCGGGGCGCTTCTTCTCCGGCAAGGAGGCGGCGGAGTGGGGACTGTTCACAGAGGCAGTACCCGCCGAGGAGCTTGAGGAGCGCGTAATGAAGTACGTGAAGAAATACAGTCACGGTCCCTCCGTTTCGTATGCGGGTATCAAGACCATGCTCAATCGCGCTCAGTTTGCCGCTTATGCGGACGGAATACAGGCAGAGATTGACGCGCAGGGCGAGTGCGAGCTGACCGAGGATTATGTCGAGGCGGTCACGGCGTTTCTGGAAAAGAGAAAGCCGGAATTCAAGGGAAAATAACTTGCTTAAGAGCGGAAATATAGAAACGGAGGTGCTTTTATGGCAGCAGATACCGCTCCGAGAAAGCGTACAACATGGAAAAACGCCGCTATTTTCTTCGCAATATATCTTTTCTTTCAAATCGTTCTTCCCGCGCCGGAGCCTATCACCAAGGCGGGAATGGGTGTCCTCGGCTTCTTCTTCGGCACACTGTATCTGTGGATAAGCGTTGAGATAGGTTGGCCGAGCATATTTGTGCTGGGGCTTATCTGCCTCATGGGTGTCACAACGCCGACCACGCTGTTCTCAAAAACATGGGGAAACTCAATGGTTCCTTTCCTCATATGTGCGTTTTTGCTGAACATGGTGCTGGCAGATACCGGCTTGTCACGCCGCTTCGCGCTGTTCTTCATCACGCGCAAGCGCAATCGCGGTCGCCCGTGGCGGCTGCTGACGATGTTTTTCCTGGCGGTGCTGCTTATGGGGCTTGTGTCCACAAGCTCCGCCATAACCGTGATGTTTATGGCAATCGCCGAGGAAATATTCCGCATGACCGGCTATAAAAAGGGCGATCGTCTGGTCGAGGCAATGATGATAGGCATCTTCTGGGTTGCGCAGGGGGCAATGGCATACACGCCCATTTCCCATGTGCTCATTCCGATGATTTTTGAGTATATCGCCGCCGACTTCGGCATTACGATAACCTATACGCGCTATACGCTCGCTTTCTCGCTGGCAGGTCTCGGATTTTTCATCGGCTGGATGCTGATACTTCGGTTCATCATCCGTCCTGATGTTGACAAACTGAAGGACTTGAATATCGACGAGCTGAAAGCAAGTCTCAAGCCGTGGACGAAGCAGGAGGTCACCGCTCTGGTGGTCTACCTCGCGGTCATAATAATGTGGTGCTTCCCCGATGTTATAGGGCTCGTTCCGAGCTTGCAGGGAGTGTCGAAATGGATGGGCTCTCTCGGCTCCGCAGTACCGGCAATGCTGGCGGTCGGCGTTTTGTCGCTGATAGAGTACGACGGCAAGCCGATGCTCGATGTAAAGGACTGCTGCAAGCGTCTGCCTTGGGGAAACGTGTTCATGATGGCAACCGTTATGGGCATGGGCTTTGTGTTCGGGCTTGATACGGTCGGCATATCCGCGTGGATCATGAAGGTCGTGAGCCCCGTTATGAGCGGTCTGTCTCCGCATCTGTTCGTGCTGGCAGTAATCGCCTTTATCACGATATTGACGGATTTCGTTTCAAACACGCTGTCCGCATCGATGTATGCTGTGATCGTTCCGATAGCGTTGACCGTGCCGGGTGTGAACCCGATCGTCGTCGCGCTCCTGATAGCAGCGGGGTGCAACAGCTCCTTTACATTCCCAAGCGGCTGCCCTGCGGCAAGCCTTGCATCCGGCGGCGGCTGGACAAGGGTCAGCTTTCAGATAAAGTACGGTTGCATTGTGAACACATGGGCAATCATCATGTACTTCACACTGGCGTACCCTCTGCTGATGAAGCTGTTCCCGTACTGATACCATAATAACTATATAAAATCGGCGCTCTGCGCCATGTTTGAAAGGATAAACAGGAATGAAAAATTACTATCATCTTCTCACCGACGAGCAGAGAGAGATCCAGCAGATGGTGCGCCAGTTTGCAGACGAGCGCATTATCCCCGTCTGCAAGGAGTGCGACATTACCGGGAGATACCCCGCCGAGCTTTATAAAGAGGCGTTTGAAATGGGGCTCACCACATTCACCATACCCGAGCAGTACGGCGGAGCGGGCGGCAACATCTTTACCTACGCTCTTATTAAGGAGGAGCTCGCGCGCGGCGATGCCGGCTTCTCCGGCACGGTCGCGGGTGCGTACATGGGCGTTGTCCCCATAAAGGTCGCCGGCAACGAGTATCACTGGAAGTTGGTCGCAGACGTGCTGACGCAGGGCGGCGCAATGTCTTTCACGCTCACCGAAGCAAACGCGGGCTCCGACTCCGCCGCGCTGAAAACTACCTATGTCGTTGACGGCGACAGCGTTATAATCAACGGACGCAAGAGCTTTATCTCCAACGGCGAGGTTGCCGACCTCTACACCCTCTTTGCCACGAGCGATCCCGCTCTCAGAGCCAAGGGCATATCCTGCTTCATCGTGCCCCGCGACACTCCGGGCATATCCATCGGCAAGCACGAGGACAAGATGGGCTATCGCACCTCCTGCACCAACGACGTTATCTTCGAGGATGTGCGCATCCCGCTCAAGAACATGATAGGCGGTCACGGCGAGGGCATGGATATCGTCAAGCGCTCCCTCGGCTATACCCGCCCGACCTCCGGCGCGGGTGCTGTCGGCAACGCGCAGTATGCGTTTGAGTGTGCCGTCGAGTATTCCAAGGTGCGTGAGACCTTCGGCAAACCCATATATAAAAATCAGGGTGTCGGCTTTATGCTGGCGGATATGTACACCAAGCTTGAGGCAAGCCGTCAGATGGTATGGCACGCCTGCAAATGTGCCGATGCCGGCGTTGTCGATACACGCCTTTTCTCCGCGTCAAAGGTTTTCGCCTCCGATA
The DNA here is from genome assembly GCA_963629655.1 of Butyricicoccaceae bacterium. GTDB lineage: Bacteria > Bacillota > Clostridia > Oscillospirales > Oscillospiraceae > Limivicinus. The sequence continues at coordinate 13,102 of CAVGKI010000017.1, forward strand.
TGTGCATGCAGGTGTGCACCGATGCCGTTCAGGTGCTCGGCGGAAACGGATACAGCCGCGAATATCCCGTTGAGAAGCGCTTCCGCGACGCGAAGATATATCAGATTTTTGAAGGCACAAATCAGATCCAGCGCAAAATCATATCCGGGGAACTTATCTATAACTGAGCCTGAGAAAGGAGAATTACATGATGGGCAAGGTATTTGAAGGAATCCGAGTTATCGATTTCACGAACAATGTCGCAGGTCCGTGCGCCACGGCAATGATGGCAGATCAGGGCGCGGAGGTAATAAAGATAGAGCGTCCTGTCGCCGGCGATGACTCTCGCGGCATCGCGCCGAGGCTTGAGGGACAGTCCTTGCAGTTTAACTGGTTCAACCGCGGCAAAAAATCCGTCGAGCTGTCCTTAAAAGATGCCGAGGCACAGGAGCTGATAAAGAAGATGATCCTTGACGCTGATGTCGTCGTGGAGAGCTTCAAGCCCGGTCAAATGGCGAAGTTCGGCTTGGACTATGCCTCCGTGGTCAAGTTTAAGCCCGATATCATCTACTGCTCCGTTTCGGCGTGCGGTCAGACCGGCGGGTACGCAAAGCGCCCCGGCTTCGACGTTATTGCGCAGGGCATGAGCGGCTTTATGGATATGCAGGGCGATCCCGACGGCGCACCCGTAAAGAGCGGCACAGCCATCGGCGACTATGTCGGCGTTCTCAGCGCATATTCCGGCATCGTCACGGCGCTTTATCACAAGCGCCTCACCGGCGAGGGGCAGTATATCGACATTGCGCTTCTGGATTCTCTGGTGAGCGTAATGTCTCCGCTCGAAAACGCCGCAACTCTCGACGCTCATCCCACACGCTCCGGTCGTCATCACGGGACGATGGCACCCTACGGCATCTATCGCGGCAAGAACGGACAGAGCGTCATCATTGCCGCGTTCACTGCGGGGCAATGGTCAAAGCTCTGCAACGCAATGGGTATGCCGGAGCTTGAAAACGACCCGAAATTTGCCTCCAACGCGCTCAGAACGGCAAACATCAACAATTTGGAGCGCGTGATTGAGAATTGGCTCGGCGCGTATGACAACATTGAGGATGCACTGGCTATCTTGGATGGCGCGGGAGTTGCCTGCTGCAAGATCAAATCCCTCTATGAGGTCGCGCATGATCCCGTCCTTTGGGAGAGAGGCTCTCTGATCGAGCTTCCGCTGCCGCCCAGCTATAAGGAGCACCGCAGCATAAAGGCGCGCGGTCCGTGGATAAAGTACTCCAAGACACCCTCCGAAATGCGCAGAGCGCCCGACCTCGGCGAGAGCAACTACGACATACTCACGCAGTACGGCTGGACAAAGGAGAAAATAGACGCGAAAGAAGCCGAGTGGTCTACCGGCTTTAAGAAGCAGTAATACTGTTATACCAAATTCAAAAAAAGAAACGGAGAGAGAAAATGGAAAACCAAGCAGTGAAAACCGATAAAAAGTGGATACGGGATATGGCGATAGTTGTCGTCATATACGCCCTGTTCCAGTTTGTTATCCCCGCGCCGGAGCCCATCACCAAGGGCGGTATGGGTGTCGTCGGAATATTCCTTGCAACACTTTATCTGTGGATAAAGGTCGATATCGGCTGGCCGAGCCTGCTGCTGGTCGGCGTGGTCGGTCTGACGGGCGTATGCTCCGGCACGAACCTGTTCGCAAAAACATGGGGCAATGTCATGGTGCCGTTCCTCGTCTGCGCGTTCATGCTCAACATGGTCATGTCCGACACGGGTCTTACCCGCCGCTTTGCGCTGTTCTTCGTGACGCGCAAGATGAACAAGGGCAAGCCGTGGCGCACGATGATAATGTTCTTCCTTGCGGTCATACTCATGGGTCTTGTGTCCACCAGCTCCGCCATATGCGTGCTGTTCATGGCGATCGCCGAGGAAATGTTCAACATGACCGGCTACAAGAAAGGCGACAAGCTCGTTGAAACCACCATGGTTGGCATATTCTGGATGGCGCAGGGCGCAATGGCGTTCACTCCGATTTCCCACGTTCTTATCCCCGCAATCTTCGAGAATATTCTCAATGACTTCGGCGTTACCGTTACCTACGGTCAGTTCTCGGCTCTGTTCCTTATCGTCGGCGTTGCGTTCTTCATCGGCTGGGTGATCATCTTCCGCTTTGTTATCAAGCCCGATGTCAGCAAGATGGCAAATCTCGACATTGATGCCCTGCGTGCAACGCTCAAGCCCTGGAGCAAGGAGGAGCGTACCATCCTCATCGTCTACGGTGCTGTTATCATCATCTGGTGCTTCCCCGAGCTTATCGGCATGATCCCCGGCATGGCAGGTGCGGCGGCTTGGATGAAATCTCTCGGCTCCGGCATCCCCCCGATGGTTGCCTGCGCGGTTCTCTGCATGATCCGCTACAACAACAAGCCCATGCTTGATTACAAGGACTGCTGCCGCCGCATCCCGTGGGGCTCCGTGTTTATGATGACCGCCGTTATGGGCACGGCTTACATCTTCGGTCTTGAGACCTGCGGTGTCACCGCGTGGATCACCCAGTCCATGACACCTGTCATGTCCAACGTGAGCCCGATGATGTTCTACCTGCTGGTCATTCTTTTCATCAATATCATGACCAACTGCATGTCCAACACTCTGGTATCCTCGATGTATGCTGTTGTTGTTCCCATTTCTCTTGCCGTGCCCGGCGTGAATCCCATTGTCACGGCGCTGCTCGTCGCCGCCGGCTGCAACAGTGCTTACGCCCTGCCCAGCTCTTGCCCCGCTGCCGGTCTTTCCTCCGGTGCCGGCTGGTCGCGCGTCAGCTTCCAGGTCAAATACGGCTTTCTGCTGTGCGCATGGACGTGCCTGTGCTACTTTGTCATAGCCACTCCGCTGCTTCTTAAATTCTTCCCCTACGCGGCATAAGCGGGCTGTGACTGCACAAAACACCAAAAACAGTTAGGAGAAATCAAATGAAAGAAATAAAAACCGTTGTTACGGAGCGTCTCGGAATCAAGTACCCCATCATTCAGGGCTGTATGCAGTGGATAGCAAAGGCGGAGCTTGTTGCCGCCGTGTCCGAAGCCGGCGGACTTGGCATAGTTTCCTCGTCCACATTTCAGACCGCCGAGGATTTGAGAGTCGAGATAAAGAAGATACGCACGCTCACGGATAAGCCGTTTGCCGTCAACATCACCAATCTTCCCGCGACTTTCGTGCCCGACTTTGCAGGCTATGTCCGTATCTGCGTTGAGGAGGGCGTGAAGATAATTGAGACCGCCGGTCTTCTACTTGCGCCGGAGCTTCTTGCGCAGATGAAGGATGCAGGCATTATATGGATCCATAAATGCACCGTGATAAAGCACGCCCTGAAAGCGCAGAAAGCAGGCTGCGATATGATCGTTGCGGATGGCTTTGAGTGCGCGGGACATCCGGGCGAGGATGACATAGGCTCTATGGTGCTCACGCCGTCCATGATTCAGGCACTTGATGTCCCGGTGATCACTGCCGGCGGCATCGGCACCGGCAGACAGATGGCGGCGGCACTCATGCTCGGCGCACAGGGTGTTTACATGGGTACGCGCTTCCTGCTGACAAAGGAGTGCCCCGTTCTTGACAACGTTAAAAACCAAATTGCCGAGACTGCCGGCGAGATGGACACCCAGCTCATGCTCAGAGCGTACAGGAACACCACCAGAACCTACAAGACCAACATGACTAAGAGCGTTGTGGAAAAAGAAAAGCAGGGGCTGTCTTTCTCCGAGGTCGCGCCGTTCATCAACGGTGCCGAGGTCAGAAAAATGTTCTTCGAGACGGGCGACGTGAACAACAGCGCATATATATGCGTCGGCGAGACTGTTGGTCTTATCCACGATGTTCCCAGCGTAAAGGAAGCCATTGAGAATATAATGGCGGAATGTGTCAGTGCCCTCGGACGGTTTGATGCATAAACAGATGTGCAAATAATATAGCCGGCTGTGTCTGTGCTGTGCGAAGCGGGGACCGCCCAACGGCGGCTGTGCATTCGCCTGCACAGACATATTATAGGCAGCGCCATATTTACGAAAAGCAAAAAGGAGAACCATATGAAAATTATTGTATTCGTCAAGCAGGTTCCCGACGCGGTGGAGGTAAAGATCGACCCCAAAACCGGAAATATCTGCCGCGAGGGTGTGGAAAGCATTATGAACCCGTATGACGCGAACGCCATCGAAGCCGCCCTGAAAATAAAGGACAGCATTGGCGCTACGGTGTGCGCGGTGAGCATGGGACCTCCGCAGGCGGAGGCAGTGTTGAACCATGCGCTCGCAATGGGCTGCGATGAGTCCTATTTGCTCAGTGACCGCGCTTTCGGCGGCGCGGATACCCTTGCCACGGGATATACGCTCGCAAAGGCGGCGGAAAAGATAGGCGATTTTGACCTGCTTATTTTCGGCAAATGCGCAACCGATGCCGAAACCGCGCAGACAGGGCCTATCGTTGCGGAGCTTCTGGGGCTTCCGCAGGTCACGCTTGCCGACTCGCTGGAGATAAAGGACGGCTGGGCATATTGCCGCCGTGATCTTGGAGAACGCTATGAGGATGTTAAAGCGAAGCTCCCTGCGCTTATCTGCGTGACCAACAACATAAACACACCTCGCTATCCCACCGCCAAGGGAATAATGAGCAAGTTCAAAAAGCCGAGAGCCGTCTGGAACGCGGAGACCTTGGACTGTGACACCTCAAGGACAGGCGCGGCAGGCTCTCCGTCAATAAACAAGCGCATTTTTGAGCCTCCGAAGCGCAGCACGGATACCGTCTATTTTGAAGGCGGTGTCGAGGAAATGGCGGCGGCGTTCGTCGATGCGCTCGAAGCGGAGCATATTATATAAGGAGGCTGAGGAGAATGAACAAGAGCGCATATAAGGGCATTTGGATTTATGCCGAGCAGACAGACGGCGTGCTTTCCCGCGCGTCATTAGAGCTGCTGGCAAAGGCGCACGACCTCAAGAAAAAGCTCGGCGGGCAGGACGATGTGATTGCCGTGCTGCTCGGCGCGGACGTGTCCGCGCTTGCGGGGGATCTGTTCACTTACGGCGCGGAGCGCGTTATCCTCTGCGAGAACGAGGCTTTGGCGCAGTATAAGCACAGGGTGTATACCGAAGCGCTGGTAAAGCTTGCGGAAAAGCATATGCCCTCCATATTCCTGCTTCCCGCCACGGCGGTAGGGCGCGAGCTTGCGCCGCGCGTGATGTGCAGACTCAACACAGGGCTTACGGCGGACGCTATCGACCTTGATGTCGACGAGGACGGCACCTTTGTCCAGACTACGCCGAATTTCGGCGGCTGCATTCTGTCCCACATCGCAATACCCGAACGCAGACCGCAGATGTGCACGGTGCACCCCGGCGTTTTTGAGCCGTTTGAGCCGACGGAGGGCGCGAGCGGCGAGATTGTCGTCGAAAATCTTGAGCTAAGCGATGATGACAGCTATGTGATTTTGAGCAACAGTGAAAAGACCTTTTCCGACACGCCCATCAGCAAGGCGAGCATCGTCGTTTCCGGCGGCTACGGGATAAAGGATGAGGCAGAGCTTGCACAGTTGAGAACACTGGCAGAGCTTATCGGCGGGCAGGTCGGCTGCTCGCGCCCGCTGTATGAAAAGGGCTGGTTCGGGCACGAAAAGCAGATCGGTCAGAGCGGCTCCACGATCGCCCCGGAGCTTATTATAAACATAGCAATATCCGGGTCTATACAGTATGTTGCCGGCATGGAAAAATCCAAATGTATAATGTCTGTAAACAAGGATCAGCACGCGCCGATATTCGATGTCAGCAATTACGGCGCAGTTGCGGATTATAAAGCGCTCATTCCCGCCATCATTGAAGAGATAAAGCAAAGAAAGCAGAAATAATCCCGAAAGCATTGGTGTGCCGCAGGCGATCTTCATCATCTGCGGCACCCGTATACACTTTTCAGCGATAGCCACACATTTCAGCGATAGCAGAAATCTCACGGGAAGGAGGGGGTAAAATGGCGATGACGCAGACAGCTTATCGGGCAAGACCGGCATTCCGCAGGACTACGGCTGCGGCGGCAAAGCGTACACGCAGAACGGAAATGCCTTTTTATTTCAAGCCCTTTTACGCCCTTCTTCCGCGAAAGTCACAGAAGGACATTGTATCAAAGACGCTACTACGATAGGCTCTCCTTGGGGAAGAGGAAAAGCGTAGCAAATAGATGCCAAGGAACAATTTGATTTTTCACTGCAACCTTTTGATAAATCTATCTACTTTTTGATTTTTCCCATAAGGGGGTGCAAA
>CAVGKI010000018.1:0-18614 GCA_963629655.1 Butyricicoccaceae bacterium
TCAAGACGAAAAGGACAAAAAGCACCGGAAAGACATGCTGTCAGGCGTGTGTGCTTTTGTCAACCGAGGCTAATGAGATATAATCAACAGAAGAAGAAAAGAGGAAGATAATTATGCAACAGAGCTACACAGCAGATTTTAAGAAAAAGATAGTACGACTTCACGAAGAAGGTCGCAGCTACAGAAGCATCACAGCAGAGTATGGAGTATATAGGTATGAATCGTATTTGAAATACATGAAAAGTAATCGTAATAGGCAAATGCTTCACCCACTTTCGGGTGATGTATCCAACTATTGCCCTGCGGTATAAGTTCGCGTTAGCCAAATCAAAGATTTGGACGCTTACTTACGCCTGCCGTTATGCAGCGCCCGGTACTATATGCGCCGTTGACAGGATAGCACAGTTTTCTTTAAATTGTAAGGTCAAAATGGCAATGTAACACCTCGGCAGACGGTGATGAAATCCTGCACGGCGGGCAGGGGCTTTTTGCCTTTGCGCCAGATGAGCAGTATCTGCGTTTCCAGCGCCTTTTCGTCTATCTCGCGTATGGTGAGCCCCGTGCAGAGGCTTGCCATCGAGGCGGGCAATATCGCTGTGGCAAGCCCCGCTCTTGCCCACAGCACCGCCCCGCGCGCATCGTCGCACACGCAGAAGAAATCCGCCTCCAGCGCGTGCGCGGCAAAGGCATCGGTGATGAGCTTTTCATACCGCCGGTAGACGATGAGCGGGCACCCCGTCAGCTTCGCGAGAGCAATGTGTCCGCCGTCTCCGCCGCATACATCCTCCGCCGCGGGCGCGGACACGGCGATCATCGGCTCCGTGCGCAGCAGCGTGTGCTCCACCTCGTCCAGCCGCAGCGGCGTGCGCACGACGGACACGTCGATGATGCCGGAGAGCAGGGAGTTGAAGAGCGAAAACGTCGTCCCGTCGTGCACCTCGAAGCTTGCCTCCGGGTTTCGCCGTGCGTATTCGGCAATGAACGGTATCATCGGTGCAACGGTCGAGGAGGTCAGCCCCAGACGCAGTATGCGCCTGCGCCCGAAACGCTCCACCTCCTGCTTTGTAGAATCGGCATAGCTCAAGAGCTCGCCCGCGCGGCTGTAGAGCAGCGCCCCTGCCTCGGTGAGCGTCACGCCCTGACTGCTGCGCTCAAAAAGGCGCACGCCCAGCTCATCCTCCAACAGCCGCAACTGATAGCTCAGCGGCGGCTGCGACATGTTCAGCCGCCGCGCCGCCTCATTTATGCTGCCTGTGTCGGCAATCTCGCGGAAATATTCAAGCTGGCGCAGATCCATGATGTCCTCCGTGGTTTGCAATATAATTTTTATATCGCAAAGCCATAAAAACAATATTATTCATATTGATGATAAAGTATTATACTAACAAAGTCAAGAGATATTATACTAATAAAAACGGGAGTTGAGAAAACTTGAGAAATCTTGCGGTCTATCTCAAGGACTATACCAAGGAGAGCATACTCGCGCCGCTGTTCAAGCTGCTGGAGGTCGTGTTTGACCTGCTTGTCCCCATCGTCGTGGCGCGGATGATAGATGTCGGCATTGCCAACAATGACCGGGGCTACATCCGGGGCTGCTTCGGCGCGCTGCTGCTGATGGCGGCGCTGGGGCTGCTGTGCAGCATCACGGCGCAGTATTTCGCGGCGAAGGCGAGCGTCGGCTTTGCGGCAAAGCTGCGGCAGGCGGTGTTCGACCATATCCAGCGCCTGTCGTTCACGGAGCTGGACACCCTCGGCTCGGACACGCTGATAACGCGCCTCACCGATGATATAAATCAGGTGCAGAACGGCGTGAACATGGGGCTGCGGCTGCTGCTGCGAAGCCCGTTCGTCGTGTTCGGCGCAATGATAATGGCGTTCACTATTGATGTGAAGTGCGCGCTCGTGTACGCCGTGGCTATCCCGGTGCTGTTCGCGGTCGTGTTTGCCATCATGCTGGTGAGCATACCGCTGTTCAAGAAGGTGCAGGCGGGGCTTGACCGCGTCACGGGCATGACGCGCGAAAACCTCACTGGCGTGCGCGTCATACGCGCGTTTTGCCGCGAGGAGCAGTCCGTTGAGGAATTTGAACAGAGCAACCGCGAGCTTACGCGCCTTAACGAGTTCGTCGGGCGCATCTCGGCGCTGCTGAACCCCGTGACCTATGTGCTTATCAACCTCGCGGCGGTGTTCGTCATTGACCGCGCGGCGGTGCAGGTCAACATTGGCAGCATTGCGCAGGGCGATGTCGTGGCGCTGTACAACTATATGCTGCAAATAATCGTGGAGCTTATCAAGCTCGCCTCGCTTATCATCACGCTCAACAAATCCGTGGCGTGCGCCGGGCGCGTGGCGAACGTGCTCGCCGTTGAGCCGAGCATGACCTATCCCGACGCTTCCGACGCCGTGGGCGCGGCGCAGGGCGGCGATGCCGTGCGCTTTGAAAACGTCAGCTTCACGTATAAAAACGCGGGCGCGCCGAGCCTCACGGATATAAGCTTTGCCGCCGCGCACGGGGAGACGGTCGGCGTTATCGGCGGCACGGGCAGCGGCAAGTCCACGCTCATCAGCCTCATCCCCCGCTTTTACGACGCGAGTTCGGGCGGCGTGTACGTTGACGGCGCGAATGTCCGCGATTGTACGCGCGCGGCGCTGTGCGATAAAATCGCCGTCGTGCAGCAGCGCGCCGTGCTCTTTCAGGGCAGCATACGCGACAACCTCAAATGGGGCGACGAGAACGCCGACGATGCGGCGCTCTGGGACGCGCTGACCGCCGCGCAGGCGCGCGAGGTCGTCGAGGGCAAGCCGGAGGGGCTGGACTTCTGCTTGGAGCAGAACGGGCGCAACCTCTCCGGCGGGCAGCGCCAGCGCCTGTCCATCGCCCGCGCGCTTGTGAAAAAGCCGGAGATACTCATACTCGACGACAGCTCCAGCGCGCTGGACTTTGCCACCGATGCGGCGCTGAGGAAGTCCATCCATGACCTTTCCGGCAGCATGACCACCTTTATCGTTTCGCAGCGCATCGCCTGCATCCGCCAGGCGGATAAAATACTCGTGCTCGACAACGGCGCGCTCGCCGGAGCGGGCACGCATGACGAGCTTATGCGCGGCTGCGAGGTCTACCGCGAGATATACTTCTCGCAGTTCCCGGAGGAGCGCGCAAATTTTGAGAAAGGGGGCGAGCAGCAGTGAAAGCAAGCAAGAAGAATGAAAATATTAACAGCGGCGAGGTGCTGCGCAAGCTCTTAACGCGCATCGCGCGCTATCGCTTCCTGCTCATGCTCAGCGTCATTCTCGCCGCCGCCACGGTCGTTTTGCAGCTTTATGTCCCAATACTCTTTGGCGAGGCGATCGACAATATCGCCGCGGCGCACAGGGTGGATTTTGCCGCCATGTGGGGGTATCTGCGCGCTATCATCATCTGCGCCGCCGTCTCCGGCGTGACCGGCTGGGTCATGAGCCTGCTCAACAACCGCATGACCTACCGCGTCGTGCAGGATATACGCTCTCAAGCCATCCGTCATATCCAGCGCCTGCCGCTGTCGTACCTTGACAGCCACAGCACCGGCGACATCGTATCGCGCATCATTGCCGACGCGGATATACTTTCAGACGGTCTGCTCCTCGGCTTTACGCAGCTTTTCTCCGGCATTGTCACCATTGTGTTCACGCTCATATTCATGTTCTCGAAGAACGTGTGGATAACGCTGTTCGTCATATGCCTCACGCCGGTCAGCTTTCTTGTGGCGCGGTTCATCGCCACCCATTCTTACAGTATGTTCCGCAAGCAGAGCGAGACGCGCGGGCGGCAGACGGCGCTCATTGAGGAGATGATCGGCAGTCAGAAGGTAGTGCGCGCGTTCGGGTACGAGGATAAATCCTCCGCGCGCTTTGACGCGGTGAACCGTGAGCTTGAGCAGTACAGCCGTCAGGCGGTGTTCTATTCCTCGCTCACTAACCCCTCCACGCGCTTTGTCAACAATATCATCTATGCCGGGGTCGCGCTCATCGGCGCGCTGCTCATTCCCGGCGGGGCGCTCACAGTGGGCGGGCTGTCGGTGCTGCTGTCCTATGCAAACCAGTATATGAAGCCGTTTAACGACATCAGCTCCGTCGTCACCGAGATGCAGAATGCTCTCGCCTGCGCCGCGCGGCTGTTTGCGCTGCTGGAGGAGGAAGAGGAGAGCGCCGATGCGCCCGGTATGCTCGGCGCGGTCGAGGGGTGCGTGGATATTGACAGCGTTGCGTTCAGCTACGATAAGTCGCGCAGTCTTATTGAGAACTTCAACCTGCACGTTCAGCCGGGTATGCGCATCGCCATCGTCGGTCCTACCGGCTGCGGCAAGACGACGTTCATCAATCTGCTCATGCGCTTTTACGATACGGACGCGGGCAGCATCAGCGTTGACGGGCAGGAGATAAAAGCCCTCTCGCGCCATGCTCTGCGCTCGGCATACGGCATGGTGTTGCAGGATACATGGATAAAGCAGGGCACGGTGCGCGAGAATATCGCTTTCGGCAAGCCGGATGCCACGGATGAGGAGATCATCATTGCGGCGAAGGAGGCGCATAGCTGGGAGTTTATCGAGCGTCTGCCGCAGGGCTTGGACACCGTGCTGCATGAGGACAGCATAAGCCAGGGGCAGAAGCAGCTTTTGTGCATCACGCGCATCATGCTCACGCTCCCGCCGATGCTCATCCTCGACGAGGCGACCTCCAGCATCGACACGCGCACGGAGCTGCTCATACAGGAGGCGTTTGACAAGCTCATGCAGGGGCGCACAAGCTTCGTCGTCGCGCACAGGCTGTCCACCATACGCGGCGCGTCGCTCATTCTCGTCATGCGCGACGGGCGCATTATCGAGCAGGGCACGCACGACGAGCTCCTCTCCTGCGGCGGCTTCTACGCGAAGCTGTATAACAGCCAGTTTCAGCAGGTGTGATATTGACTCCTGCGGCGGGAAGTGACATGTTGAGATAAAAAGGGGCTGTGAAAAAAGTCCTGCCGGGTTAGGTGCAGGACTTTTTCACAGCTCCAATTTCGATTATGATTCAAGTATTACTTCGTGCCGAAGATGCGGTCGCCCGCGTCGCCGAGACCGGGGACAATGTAGCCGTGGTCGTTGAGATGATCGTCGAGCGCGGCAACAAAAATGTCAACATCGGGGTGATCCTTCTGCATGCGCTCCACACCCTCCGGCGCGCCGATAATGCTCATGAGCTTGATATGCTGCGCGCCAGCCTCCTTGAGGAAGGTGATCGCCGCGCTGGCAGAGCCGCCGGTCGCGAGCATCGGGTCGACAACAATAACGTCGCGCTCGGAAATGTCGGCGGGCATCTTGAAATAGTACTTCACCGGCTCAAGCGTCGCAGGATCGCGGAACAGACCGATGTGACCGACCTTGACGTTGGGCATCATGCTCACCATACCGTCGACCATGCCCAGCCCCGCGCGCAGAATGGGGACGACCGCCAGCTTCTTGCCGGCGATGCGGCGGCACTTTGCAACGGCGACAGGGGTCTTGACCTCGACCTCCTCCAGCGGGAGATCACGTGTGGATTCATAGCACATCAGCATTGCGATCTCAGATACGATTTCGCGAAATTCCTTCACGCTGGTTTTCTCGTCGCGGAGGATGGACAGCTTGTGCTGGATAAGGGGATGGTCGAATACGCAGACTTTGCTCATGTTCACGTTCTCCTTTATAATAGGGGCAGTGCCGCGCGATACGGCAGCACCCAAATTTAACCTTTGCGCTCGGCGCTCTTCGCCGCGAGCCGCGCCTGACGCTCACGCTCCGCCTGCGAAAGGCGCAGATATACGGGCAGGAGGGCATCCGCATTGCCGGGCTCCTTGTCCTGCGCCGCCATTGCCACGCCCCATGCGTCCTGCCAGATGAGGTTTTCCGGCGCGGCAGTGCAGGGAATGCCGTTCTCGGTGAAATATTTTTTTGTCAGCGCCGCGCCGTCGCCCACGAGGAACACCGGCGCGCCGAGCGCGCGCACCTGCTCGCCAAGCTCCGCCAGCGAAATAGGGCGATCCTCCGTCAGGCGGACGGGGCGCTCGTCCCTTATCTCAAAAAGCGCATTGTAGACCTGCGCGCGCCGCGCGTCCATCACACAGCAGACGTACCCGCCGTGCGCCAAACCGTGCCACGCCATTGCCTCCAGCGTCGAAACGCCGACACAGGGCTTGTCCGCCGCCCATGCCAGACCCTTCACTGCGGACACGCCTATGCGTATCCCCGTGAACGAGCCGGGACCGTGCGCCACGGCGAGCACGTCCACCGCGTCCAGCGCCGTCTCCGCATTTTTCAGCAGATCCTCCGCCATCGGCAGCAGTGTGCGGCTGTGCGTGAGCGAGCTGCACTGCGTATACTGCGACACGAGCGCCCCGTCGCGCACCAGCGCCACGGACGCCGCCTTCGCCGAGGATTCAAAAGAGAGTATCAGCATTTTTTGCCCTCCTCTATCGTTATCCTCCTCCGGCTGTCGCCGAGCTTTTCTATGCGCACGACAGTCTCGTCGCCGAAAAATGCGTCCTGCACATTCTCGCTCCACTCCACGGCGCACACCGCGCCGCGGTTGAGATAGTCCTCCCAGCCGATGTCGAACAGCTCATCCGCGTCCGACAGGCGGTACATGTCAAAATGGATAAGCTCACGCGCGCCGAGATATTCGTTGACGATGGTGAACGTCGGGCTGGACACGCGGCAATCGAGCCCCATTCCGCGCGCCATGCCGCGCACGAACGCGGTTTTGCCCGCGCCGAGCTCGCCGTACATCGCCACGACCGTGCCGCCGGGCAGCTGTGCGGCAAAGCGCGCGCCTATATTCTCCGTCTCGCGCTCGCTCGCGGAGATATATTCTGCCATTGCCGCCTCACCCCTTTACGCACCCATTGATCCATTTTGTTTCTAAATTCGTAATATTATACACCGTCAGCTCCATTGCGTAAAGTGCAATTATGTGCTAAAATACACTCCGTGCATGCGGCGGTTTTTGGGCATATATCAGCCAATGTGCCGAAAATGCGCATTTTCGCTGAAAGGCGGTGTTAATCATAAAGAAAATAAAACCGTATATTAAGATTTTCTTCCAGCGGGCGGACATCTTCCTGCTTGTTATGTGCATCATCTGCTCCGTCTACGGCATTGTCGCCATCGACAAGGCGGTCACGGGCATGGCGGCGGGCGGCTGGGCAAATATGGACAACCCGGGGAAATATATTTTCGTGCAGGTGTTCTCAATGTTCCTCGGCATCGGTATGTTTGTCATCTTCACGGTCATTGATTCCGATCTGCTGGGTGAGCAGTGGAAGGCGCTGTGCGTGGTCAATGTGCTGCTGATAATCGCGCTGGTGCTGCTCGGTCAGGACGACGGCACCGGCAACAAGAGCTGGATACGCTTTGCCGGCATCGGCATTCAGCCGTCCGAGGTCATAAAGGTCTTATACATAATCGTTTCCGCCAAGCAGATGACGTATCTCAAGGAATATAAGGACATCAACTCCTTTATGTCCGTGGTGCAGATGGCGGGGCATTTCGTCATTGTGTTCGGCATGATCGTCGTCGTCTCCGGCGACCTTGGCAGCGCCACGATACTCATCTCCATCTTCCTCGTCATGTTCTTCGTGCTCGGCGTGCGGCTGTATTGGTTCGCAGTCGGCGGCGCTGCCGTTGCGGCGGCGATACCGCTGCTGTGGACGTATTTTCTCAAGGATTATCAGAAGCAGCGCCTTATCGCGCCGTATGACCCGTCCGTTGACCCCGACGGCTGGGGCATCACATGGCAGACGACGCAGAGCAAGCTGACCCTCGCCTCCGGGCGGCTCACCGGCGTGGAGGAGGGGCACCGCGCCTCGGTCTTTACCGGCAAGCATACGGACTTCATCTTCTCCTGCATTGGGGAAAATTTCGGAATGATCGGCTGCATCATCGTTATTGTGCTTTTGACGGTTATCATTGTGCACTGCGCCTACATCGGGCTGCACGCGGGGCGCACGTTTGACATGCTCGTGTGTATGGGTGTCACCGCCGCCGTTGCGTTCCAGACGTTCATCAACATCGGTATGTGCGTCGGCATCACGCCCGTTATCGGCATTACTCTGCCGTTTTTCAGCTACGGAGGCTCGTCAATGGTCACGATGTTCGGCGCAATGGGGCTCGTCTCGGGCACAAGGTTCAAGCCCAAGCCGGAGCACGGCTCACTGCTGTATTGAGAATAGAATATGGTGTGCGTATGGCGTTGCCTCAATCCAGCTAGATTTGCTGTTTTGAGACAACGCCTTTATCTCGGCATTTTGCGTTGACCCAAGCCGTGACTCAAATGCGGGTAGGAGCGGGAAGCACCGGGCGGATTTTACGCTCGGTGCTTCCCGTATCTATATGTTTGTCGTTATCTGATTCCGGTTTATGCCGACTTGAAGCTGCTCATGCGCTTAACGATAACTCTTACATTGCGCAAGCTGATGTTTTTCGCCTCAGTACGCCACACCCCAGTAGATCATGCACTTTGCGGGCTTGCCGCAGCAGGCGCACACCTCGCCGAGGTTCTCCTGCTCAAACGGGATGCAGCGGGAGGACATACCCGCTTTCTCTTTCATGTCCAGCTCGCATTGGAGATCTCCGCACCACATGGTCTTGATGAAGCCGCCGCGCTCCTGCTGGAGCTGCCGCGCCTCGTCGAGCGAGTACGCAGGGTAGCTGTGCTCGTCAAGATTCCGCTTCGCCTTGGCGTACAGCCCGTCCTGCACCGCGTCCAGAAGAGCGGGAATGCGCGCGGTCAGCTCGTCGAGAGATACGCTGACCTTTTCGCCGCTGTCGCGGCGGACAGCCATGCAGACATTGTTCTCTATATCGCGCGGACCTATCTCGACGCGCAGAGGCACGCCTTTCATCTCATACTGCGCGCACTTCCAGCCGAGGCTGTTGTCGCTGACATCTATCTTCGCGCGGATGCCGGCAGCCTTGAGCTGCTCGTAGATGGCACTCGCCTTTTCAATGACACCCTCCTTGTGCTGCGCAACGGGGACGACGACAACCTGCACCGGCGCGATGCGCGGAGGCAGAACAAGCCCGTTGTTGTCGCCGTGGGTCATGATGATGCCGCCGATGATGCGCGTGGACAGCCCCCATGAGGTCTGGTACGGGTGCTTCTGCCGGTTGTCCTTATCCGTAAAGGTGATGTCGAACTGCTCGGCAAAGCCCTGACCGAAGTAATGGCTCGTGCCGGACTGAAGCGCCTTTTTGTCGTGCATCATGCACTCGATGGTATAGGTGTTCACCGCACCCGCAAACTTCTCCTTCTCGGTCTTGTTGCCGCGTATGACGGGCATGGCGAGGTAATTTTCGCACAGGTCGGCGTACACCTCAAGCTGGTGGAGCGTCTCCTCGCGCGCCTCCTCCTCCGTGGCGTGGAGCGTGTGTCCCTCCTGCCACAAAAACTCTCTGCCGCGCAGGAACGGGCGGGTGGTCTTTTCCCAGCGGATAACGGAGCACCACTGGTTATATTTCATGGGCAGGTCGCGCCAGGAGTGCACGACGTGACTCCAATGGTCACAGAAAAGCGTTTCGGATGTGGGGCGGATGCACAGCCGCTCCGGCAGCTCCTCACTGCCGCCGACGGTGACCCATGCGCACTCCGGCGCGAAGCCCTCCACGTGATCCTTCTCCTTTTGCAGCAGACTCTCCGGAATGAGCAGCGGCATGGACACGTTCTCGTGCCCGTCACGCTTGAACATACCGTCGAGAACGGCTTGGATATTCTCCCATATCGCGTAACCATAAGGGCGCAGAATAAACAGCCCCTTTACGTTGGAGTAATCCACCAGCTCCGCCTTGATGCACACATCCGTAAACCACTGGGCAAAGTCGACCTCCATATCGGTGATCTGCTCGACCTTCTTTTCTTTTGCCATAATTTCTCTCCAATCATTCGCCAGAGCCCTTGCTCCGCCGTTTTTTTCTGTACGGCATAACTATAATATATACTTGCCGACATAATGTATTATTGTATATTCCCCATTTTGCTTTGTCAAGGACGAGTTTTTCACGATTATTCTTGACCTTGCGCCCCACGAAATGTATAATACATATGTTAAACGGTATACAATCGGAGGTGACCGATATAAATAAGCAGAAATTTTTGGCGGAGCTTGGCAAGCTGCTGACGTTCATGTACGATGAGGACAGGCAGGACGCGCTCGCCATGTACGCGCGGATGTTCGATTCCGCACCCGATGAACAGGCGCTTATACAGTTCCTCGTGTCCCCGACACGGCAGGCGGTCGTCATTGCGCGCGCATACAACGCGCGCGAGCGCAAGCTTCAGGTGAACACCACCACGCGCGACGGGCACTATGACGAGGACGAGGGTACGCCGGACTATGCCCGCGCGATAGGTGAGCTTGAGAATGAAGCACTGAGCCGGAAGATAATCGTGCCGGACGTGCCGGAGAATCAGTTCACACTCTTCGCCGACGGAATACACCCCGTTGAGCCGGCGGCAGACGAGACGGACGAAGCGGAGAAGCCCGCAGCGGAAAAGCTTGCGGAGAAGCCCGTGGAGAAGCCTGCGGCAGAGAAGAAAGCCGCAGAGAAGCCTGCCGCGAAGAAGGTCGCGGCGGAAGCGCCCGCTGCCGCTCCCGCGCCGAGGGTCACGGAGAAAGAGAACGAGCCGGAAAAGGTCACGGTCGTCGCCGCTGCCGCAGAGGTCAGGAAAATGAAGCTTGATGACCTTGATCTTGACAGCATAGATATTGACAGCATTGAGCTTGATGACCTTGATCTCGATGGCATTGATCTTGACGGTACAGAGCTCGACGGCGCAGAGATCAACGGTGCAAAGCTCAACGATGCGGAGCTTAAGGAGCTGGAGGTCAAGGGCATGACGGATGCCGTCGATGCGTTCATCTCCGACTTTTCCGTTGCCGAGGACGGGTCGGATGACGGCAGTAAAGCCGCCGATGAGCCGCCGACGGAGGAGGAGCAGACACCTGTGCGCGTCATGCCCGACGCGAGCGGGAGTGAGCCGGAGTTTGTGTTCGACGCGGGGGAGGGGAATGCTCCTCGCCAGACCCCGCCGCGCCCGAAAAAGCCGGCGGCGAACAACTCTGCCCCGGCGGTGGAGCTGACGGAGCGCAGGGCGAACATTCCGCTGCTGATACTGTATATAATTATTGCCGTACCTCTGGTGACGCTGTGCGTGATGGTGCTGCTTGCGCCGACGCTTTTCTTCCTTGCAATGTCCGTTGGTGCGGTTGTGCTGGGGTGCATGGCGCTCTCCTCCGCATTCGGCGCGTTCACGATTTTTGCGGACGTGATGGTGGTGCTCGGCACGGCGTTGGTTGTGCTGGCGCTGGGACTGCTGTTTTTGTGGATATTCGTGTGGTTCGTGGGCGGTGCTATCGCAGGGCTCATCAATGGGGTCATCAAGCTCGGCGGAAAGTGGTGCTTTAAGGAGGTGAGCGCGACATGAAAAAAGGCTGGTACATTGTGCTCATTGTCGTGCTCGTGGCGCTGCTGCTGGGTGCGGTATGCATCGGTGTCGGATTTATCACCGGCGCGAATACCGAGCGGATCTACTCCGTGCTGGACGATAAATACAGCATAACGCTCTACCATGATTATATCACGCAGGAGCTTGTCCCCGCGCTTGAAGATGCGGGTGTGTTTTGATAAAACAATATTTGAAAATGCGAAAATGCGCAGTCAAGCGAAAATACTTGGCTGCGCATTTTCATTGCGCAGGGGCTTTTTTCACAGCCCCTTACTGCTTTTGCTGATTTTCAGCTCCGTTATACCGCACTGACAGCATTGTGATGTCGTCAAACTGCGGCGCGTCGGCAACAAAGGTGTCGATCTCCGCTTTCATTGCGGGCAAAAGTGCCTCCACGCTGTCGTCTATGTGCCGGTTTAGCGCCGCGACCATCCGCTCCGTGCCGAAAAGCTCGTTTTCGGCGTTCGTCGCCTCGGGTACGCCGTCCGTGTACACGAACAGCCTGTCCCCCGCGTTCAGTTGGAGCGTATAGTCACGATACCGGCTGCCGTCCATGCCCGCGAGGATGAAGCCGTGCTTGTCGTGGATAAGCTCATACTCGCCACCCGCGCGGCGCAGTACAGGGAACTCATGCCCCGCATTGGCGCAGATGAGATTGCCCGTGGATATCTCCAGTATGCCCAGCCACACGGTCACGAACATATCGACGGGGTTGTTGGCGCAAAGCTGCCGGTTGACCTCCTCCAGCACCTCATGCGGCGGTTTGCCGCTCTGCGCGCTGTTTTTCAGCAGCACCTTTGTTATCACCATGAACAGCGCCGCCGGCACGCCCTTGCCCGACACGTCCGCAATAGTCATTGCGAGATGGTCGTCGTCGATGAGGAAGAAATCATAGAAGTCGCCGCCGACCTCCTTTGCCGGGGTCATGGTGGCGTAAATGTCAAACTCGTGCCGTTCCGGGAAAGGCGGGAAAATGCAGGGCAGCATGCTCGCCTGAATGGTCTTTGCAACGGACAGCTCCGCGCCGATGCGCTCCTTCTCCGCCGTCACATAGGTCAAATCATCGATGTAATTAAAAATGTCCGTCTCCATCTGCCTGATGGATTTATACAGCCGCTCCACCTCGTCGCCGGTGTCCATATGCTCCAGCTCCGTGAGCGTGCGCTCAAGCGAGCTGTCGTCCTGGCTGCGCCGGACGAAGCTGCCCGTCGCCTCGCTCAGACGGTTTATCGGGCGGACGATCATCCGCCGGGATATGTATATTGCCGCCGCCGCCAGCACCGCCGCCAGCGACACGAGCAGAATGATGATGCGCAGCAGGAAATCCTGCTGTATCTGCATTATCTCGTTCATGGACATATCTACGTCCACGTATCCGTGCATCACGCCGTTCTCATCCTTTATCGGCACGACCGCCGACATCAGCCAGCCGAACTCGTAATTTGTCGTGATGATGGGAATGTCGTTGCCGGCGAGGAAGTTCTCCTTATTGTCGAGGAATGCGCCGGCATAGTATGCCTGAAAATCACCGAGCTGAAACGCGCCGTCGCTCGTGTCGGTGTCGTAGATATAGTAAAAGCCCTCTTCCGTCGGCTTTGTCACCACGGCATAGACAAGCTCGTTGTTGCGCTGCACATCACGCAGCAGCTCCAGCGTCCGTTCGTACTCCGCGTCCTTTTTCCCCGTCTCAAGATAGCGGTCGATGGAGTAGGGGTCGACAAGCGCCGCCATTGTGCGGGCAAGATTCGTGGTCGTGTCGGTCAGTTGGTCGCGCAGGTTCTGCTCATACGTTGCATAGCTGAACGCGATCGCCGTGCCGCCGATGATAAGCGCAATGAGCGTTATCACGAGCGTCATCTTTGCGCCAAGTGAGCGCCGGATGCTGAATTTCATAGTTCACCTCAAACTTATTAAAGCTTCACAACGAGCGTGTTGAAGCCCAGATACCGCCGATAGAAAAATTCCTGCGCCTTTTTCCGCACAAAGGTCATGCCCAGCGCGTCCCCCTCGCCGGCGGCTTCCAGCTCAAAGGGGTTAAATTCGTATGAGTTGTCGCACATATACAGCGTCAGCGTGCCGTTGTCGTCATGTATCGCCGTGAATTTGATCAGCACGTCGGACTTGGCGTTTTTTGCGGCATCCTCCAATATGGCGGCGCACAGCTCCTCCAGCACGAGCGTGGCGCAGTACGCGCTCTGCGCGCTGCAGCCCCACTCCTCACACCGATGCTGAAACGCCTCCACCTCTGCGCCGAGCATCTGCGTGCTGTCGGCGTATGAGGTATATATGTCCTCGCCGTGCGCCGCCCAGTCGCGTCTGCGTGAACGCATCCCGACGAGAACGAAAGCCAGCGCGCCCAGCTCCGACAACGGGTACACCCACCAGAACGACAGCACGCTGCGGCTGGCGAGTATGAGCGTGAGCGGCAGAAAACAGGCAAAAAGCCGCAGCGTCTCGGTGATAAACGCGCTTCTTGCGCGCGCAGACGACTGGTCATAGTATATCATGCACTGGTTCCAGAATGCGGGCAGTATACTCAAAAGATATATGTGCAGTGCCAACACGCCCAGCGTCCAGCTCGTGCCCTCAAGCCCGAACAGCGCGCACAGCGGGCGCGAGAATATGCCCAGCAGCAGCGCCGCCGCGACGGAGAGCGCGCTGCCCCAGCGCAGGGATAGCTGCATCGTCCGATGCACGGCATTTGCGTCGCGCTCGGCGCGATAGGTGCTCACCATAGGCTGGAGCGTTGTGCCGATGCTGTCGGCGATGGCGGCAGTGAAGAGCGAGAGGTTGTATATCACGTCGAACACCGCGACACCCGCCGCGCCGCTCGTGCGCATGAGCAGCTTGTTGACCGCGAGCACGGTCACAAACTGATAGACATACTGCACCGACGAGGCAAAGCCCGTGCGTATGCAGCGGGCGAGTATGACTATGCTCGGCCTGCTGAAGCCGAAGCGAAGCACGCCGCGATGCCGCACAATATGACTGCCGCAGATGGCAAGGCAGAACGCCGCGCCGATGACCGTTGACCACACCGAGCCCTCCGCCCCCATGCCGAGGACGATCACGAACACGTAGTTGAGCACGATGTCCACCGCATTGGACACGACCATTGCCGCCGAGGCGAGCTTTGGCGCGTCGTCACAGTTGACAAAGTAAAAGAACGGACCCTGACAGTAGAGCACGGGGACGCATATGAGCTGCGCGCGCACATAACGCTCCGCAATGGCGTACACCTCGCTGTGCGCGCGATCCGCGCCCAGCAGCGCCAGAAGCTGCGGCAGAAAGATGAGCCCAAGCGCTGCCGTCACAAGATACACGGCGATGAGAAAGCACAAAACGTTGTTAAATATCGTGCGCCCCTCGTCCGCCCGCCCGGTAGCCAGAGCGGAGGCATAGTGTATCGAGCCGCCGATGGAAAAGCCGTAGCTCAGCAGATTATAAAACAAGTATATCGGTATGCCCAGCGAGATCGCCGACAGACCGTCCGCCCCCATTTTTGCCCCGACGACAAGACAATCGACCATACCGCCCAGCGCAAGACCTATGCCGCTGAGCAGCGCCGGAACGAAAAAGCGGCGGAACGATTTGTCGACAAAATAGCGTTCCCGCGAGAGGCGCGGGGAAGTCTGTGCCGCCATTACTCGATAGTAAGTATGTCGTTAAAGCCTGTCACCTCAAAAACCTCCATGATCGTCGCATTGACGTGGCGCACGACCATGCTGCCCTGGCGGCTCATGCGCTTGTGCGCGGCGAGAATGACACGCAGACCGGCGGAGGAGAGATATTCCAGCGCGGACATATCGAGGATAAGCGCCTCTGCGCCGTCGAGCACGTTGGAAAGCTCCGCCTCAAGCTGGGGCGCGGTCGTTGTGTCGAGCCGTCCGGCGAGTGCCACGGTGACCTGCTTGCCCTCGGTCGTGGTGTTGATAGTCATAATATGTACCCCTTTCCAAAACTTAGGTGGCTGAGCCCAGCCTTTTTGTTATCGTGAGAATGTTTTTCCCGTCTTTATAGCTGTATGTGACATCATCCATGTTCTTTTTCACCAGCAGAATGCCAAGCCCGCCTATGCCGCGTTCGTCCGCAGACAGCGTGGTGTCCGCGTCGGGCTTATCCAGCGGGTTGAAAGGCTTCCCGTGGTCGAGAAATGCTATCGTCACGGTCGGCGGGTCGCCGTGCGTGTCCACGCAGACCTCCGCTTCGCCGCGCTCGGGATGGTAGGCATAGCTGGCGATGTTGACAAAAATCTCCTCAACTGCCAGCTCCACCTGAAGCCGCACCCTTGCCGGGCAGCCGCAGCCGTCAAGAATATCGTCAATGAAAGCGTTTACGTGCTGAAGCTGTGCCGTCTCTGCCGGGACGGTGATTTTTTTCATGTCAAGCCCTCCTTTTTCATATGGAGCGATCTTATACTGATATACACTTTTTTATTTTAACTCATATTCCTATAAAATTCAACCAAAATCCGCGCGGGCGGAGGATGTTTACAATTTAGGCTTTTATTTTCCTGCGCCGTGTGCTAAAATAACAGTGCAGAACGAGAGGAAGTGACGCACCTGTGCCCAAGCAGCTTGGCATAAAGGAGATAACGAGCAACCGCAAGGCTTTCCATGAATACTTTGTGCAGGAGCGCTTTGAGGCGGGCATTGAGCTTGCCGGGACGGAGGTCAAGTCCATCCGCGCGGGTAACGTCAACCTCAAGGACGCCTTTTGTACCGTGAAAAATGGGGAGCTTTTTGTGCGCGGTATGCACATTTCCCCCTATGAGCAGGGCAATATCTTCAACCGTGACCCTGTGCGGGCGCGCCGTCTGCTCATGCATAAGCGCGAGATAATGAAGCTCAACGCCCGCGTCATGCAGGACGGTGTCGCGCTCATACCGCTCTCGCTTTATTTCAAGGACAGCCGCGTCAAGGTCGAGCTGGGGCTGTGCAAGGGCAAAAAGCTGCATGACAAGCGCGACAGCGAGGCTGAACGCCAGTCAAAGCGCGATATAGACCGAATGATGAAAGAAAGGAATTACCAATGAGCAATCCTGTTGTTACCTTTGAACTCGAAAACGGCGACGTTATCAAGGCGGAGCTTTACCCGGAGATAGCGCCCAACACCGTCAACAATTTCATTTCCCTTGTCAGCAAGGGCTTTTATGACGGACTCATTTTCCACCGCGTTATCCCCGGCTTCATGATCCAGGGCGGCGATCCTGCGGGCAGCGGCATGGGCGGTCCGGGGTACTCCATCAAGGGGGAGTTTACCGGCAACGGCTTCAAAAACGACCTTAAGCATGACCGCGGTGTGCTCTCAATGGCGCGCACCATGGCTCCCAACTCCGCCGGAAGTCAGTTTTTCATTATGCACGAGAACTCCCCGCATCTCGACGGGCAGTATGCCGCGTTCGGCAAGGTGACGGAGGGCATCGAGGCTGTTGACCGCATCTGCGAGGTGCGCACGGATTATAACGACCGCCCCAAGACCCCGCAGGTCATGAAGCGCGTCACGGTCGAGACATTCGGCATCGAATATCCCGAACCTGAGAAAGCATAAGAGCATATTTATTTCTATTATATTTCAAACTCCGCAGACCTCATGCTGCAATGGGGTCTGCCTCATGGGGGCGTAACGGTTTCGACGGGGGTGCGGAGGCAGGAATAGCGGGCGGATGCGCCTGACATCCATAAAACGGGCAAACCTTATAAATTAAAGAACGACAACGATACCGTTCTTCTCGCTGCTTAATTAGCGAGCGTTCCCGCCGGGAGGACCACGGCCCGGGACGGGGCGTCGATCAGTGGTGACCGTGAGTGCGCAAAGCTTTGAGCGCACCACGCATAATGAAGCTACCAAGCCCCGAAGCGTGACGGTTCGCGCCGGGGCGAGGGAATGCAAACAACCGTCTGCGCCCGGAGAAGTTGCTGTCAAAACGCTTTCGGACAGGGGTTCAACTCCCCTCGCTTCCACCAATGTAGAACTGTACGAACACAATACGGCGAAGTCAGTGTTTATCTTACTGCGTCAAGCTTCGTACTCTTCTCCCCACTTCCGAGTGGGAGATAACAAATCGCAGCCAAGTAGTTTGGCTGCGATTTTTCTTTATGAACGCGCAAATCGTATTTGATTCTTCAAATTTCCCCTACGCATATCGTAATAATCTTCCGAATCCGAGAAAAATCTTAGAATTGCTGATAGATTATTACGAAAGGAGCGAGGGCAAATGATTAAGATACTCCTGTCCAAGAAGCTGGGCGAGCTTCGCTGGACGCAGGCCGATCTATCACGCAAGACCGGGATAAGACCGGCCACAATCAACGAGTTGTACCACGACATCGCAGACCGTGTGAGCTTGGAACATCTCGACCTCATCTGCGAGGCGCTTGGTTGTGAGCTGACGGATATTATCATCCGTGTTCCCGATGAAATTCCAAACGTCGAGCACACGCGCACTGGTGCAAAGGTACATAGTTGAAACAAGGACGCAGGGCATAACCGCTCTGCGTCCTTTGCCATATTTATATCTCTGTGCCGTCAGGCAAAACAAAGCTGATTTTTGCTTGGCACCCAAGCGCATGAGCCAGAGACTCGATATCTCTTTCAGTGAAATTCCCGCGCGTCATTTTATTTGAAAGATTCTGACGGGTCTGCCCTGACGCTTCGGCCAGCTCTCCCATAGTCATGTTTTGCCGTTTCATAATAAGCCTTATCTTTTCGGCCACTGAAATATCCATACAATCGCCTCCTGCCACCACTATACACGCATTAGTGTTATTTGTCAAAGAAAATTTTGCAATATTCACGCAAAAGTGTAAAATATCTATTGACAAGCGACACGAATTAGTGTAATATAATACACGTAAGGCAGAGATTCAAATCTCTTACGAAGGGAAGTGAGGAAATGGATGAGATGACTACCGCAGAACTCAATCAGTATCTTGAGAACATAGCAAAGCTGATTGAGGCAACAGCGAACAGCCCCGAGGCCGCTGCTGAAATTGTCCGCGACAGCAAGATTAACGCATAAACGAAAAGTGAGCGACCCCCGCTAAAGCGTCGCTCACTCCACCACGAAAAGGTGAGCCGGGAGCCTTACCCCGGCCACCTTGATTATACCAGAGTAA
>CAVGKI010000018.1:18624-19249 GCA_963629655.1 Butyricicoccaceae bacterium
GAGTAAGGCTACAGAATCAAGGAGAAATTTTTATGAACATCACTTACAAGACCAACCAATTTGTAACCACCGCCTCCCTGACCGAATGGTTTTTCGGAAAGGAATTCGTCGATAGCAAAACAAATATCGTCAAGGCCGCCTACGAAAAGGATGGCACGTCCAGCATGGATTTCTGGCAGAACGGCACTGGACGCTTGACTGTCGAAATTCATTGAGGAGGAATTGTTATGCTGACAGCAGAAAGAACCAAAATGGTAAAGGCCATGGAGTACATCGCCCGGCAGATCAATGATGAGAATGTGTTCAATGGCTGGCTCGCAAACGGCGTTGCTGATGGGGATATAGACTACGGCGACTTGAATCCAGAAGACGACAGTGTTGAGGATTACATAGAAGATGATACCTGCTTTGCTGACCTGATGGATACATTCCTTTGGTGCATGGCAAGAGCCCACAAGTCGGGCGGTCTGTACTGCGATGATGTTGTAAGTAAAGCCGAGATTGTCTAAGAGGTAAATAAGAAATAAGGCAAACCTCCAAGAAAGGAAATGGAGACGAATAATGATTACTGACTATACCCCCGGCGAATTTCTTACGTACGAAGAATATGAGTTGGTTTTTGACG
>CAVGKI010000019.1:0-18144 GCA_963629655.1 Butyricicoccaceae bacterium
GCCGGATGCGCTGCGGCTTCCATTTTGATTACAAGGGCATGGAACTGACCTATCATAAGACCCTCCCCTACTCCACAATTGAGGAGACGGACGAGAACGGTGTGACTTATGATATTCTCTACGATATTCTCATCAAGCAAACCGGCGAGATTCACAGTGACTGGGACGGCGTGCGGCTGGATGTTGACGCTTATGAAAAAGTTGTTTTTGAGCCGTATGACCTGAAATGGCTCACACGCATTGCATAAGACACGGCAACAGCGGCGGAGTTTAGCCCCTCTGCCGGTAAGACGGTAAAATCGGCAGCCTCCGCACAGGGGCTGCCGATTTTGTGCAATATGTATTCAATATAAGGAGAGCGCGGCGTACACGGCGATAAGCCCCGCGAGAATGAGCGCCTGCTTGCCTCTGTGTTCCACAAGAATCCCGACAAACTCCCGCACGAGTGCGTTGGGCCAGAAATACCATTTGGATTTTGCCCCCATGCCGACAGCCCGCATTTTGACACGCCTTGCGAACAGCCCGCTGCGGAAAACATGATAATCGCTGGTGGAAAACGCAATTTTCGCCTCGGAAAAGCGCTCGCCTATCTTCGCCTTGGAAAACTTCATGTTTTCAAAGGTGCTCGTCGAGCGATCCTCCGTCAGAATGCCGCTCTCCGCGATACCGTTTGCCATAAGATAACGCTTCATTGTTTCGCTTTCGGAGAGGATCTCATCAGAACCTTTTCCGCCGGAGGTGATGAAAACAAGCTCTTTCCCGGTTTTCTCAAGCTGCTCCCTGCGGAAAGCGAGCGCACGGTCGATCCTGCTTTGCAGCAGCGGCGACGGTGTCCCGTCCTTTCTGACGGCGCAGCCGAGGATAATGAGAAAATCCACATCCGGCTCCGGGCGGTATCTTGAGACGATCGCATTTGCAATCATGATGCCGATGGTCATGCACTCAAAGTACAGGTAAACCGCAGCAAAGATGTTGATGAGCATATCATGAGCCCTGACATACTCATACGGCATACTACCGGACAGACCGCGCTGGGCGGCAAACAGAAGCAGCTCCCCGCCGAGCATGAGAAACGAAAGAATGATCCCCAGAATGTTCACGAAGCGCTTTCCCTCATGCCGAATGAGGGAAATGTTAGAGACGCACAGTGCAGCGGAGAGCGCCAGAATAAACGGGCAGGAGACCAGCATATAGACCTTTGCAGAGTTTGCAAGCATGCCCATCACTCGCACGAAGTGCAGCCCGAGATACTGCTCCGGCTCGCGCAGCAAATGCATGGTCAGCTCAATGTGGGTGAGCAGAACCGACAGCAGAAAAAGCGAAAAGCCGGCATAATAGATTATGTTGTAGGAATACGGGTTATATCCGATTTGTGTAAAGAACGCCCGTATAAGAAGCACGATCACCGCGAGGAAAAATATATCCAGAATAACGCTGATCGCCAACGCATGCTTATCTGCTCCATCTGCCGCAAGGGCGGCGATTGCCCCCGCCGCAATGACGGCAAGCACCGCCACTGCCCAAATATGCGGCTTTTTATCCCGTGTGTTAAACTTCACCTTACCCTGCTCCTTGTCTCTGTAGTTAAATGGTTTCGACAAAACCCGTAAGTATTATACCAAAAAAGAAAGGTGCAGCCAAGTGCTTTCGCTTGACTGCACCTTTCTTTTTGCGGCTTTTCTCACAGCACATATTGCCGTGCTTTGTATCACTGCAAGCCGATAATGTTCTTTATGCGCTCGAAGAAGCTTGCCACGGAGGTGACGACCTTCTTCACGGTGTTGACAAAGCCGACGACCTGCGTTTTCGCGTTGGAGACCTTGTTGAGCGTGCTCTGCACCTCCTCCACGCGCGCCTTGAGCTGATCCGCGTCCAGCCCCTCAAGTGAGCGGCAGAGCGAGATAAGCTGGTTTATCTGCGTGTCGGTAAGACTGACGTTATACTGTGCGGCAATCTGGATGATCTGCTGACGTATCTGGTCGTCGGTCATATTCTGCGTCTCGTCGAGCATCATTTTCAGATCCTGCACGATGGAGGTGGAGTCCATGCTGCCGATCTCCTGCGCAAGCGCGCCGGTTATCGTCAGCTCCTGCGTGCTGACGAGCTTGGCAATGCTGTCGAGCTTTTGCCCGGTCATGTCCTCATATGCCTTGTATATGCCCGTGAGTGCGGCGGTGCCGCTGACCTCGAACGGCGCGGCGACGATGATGCGTGCATCGGTGATGCCCGCAGTGGCGAGGGCGGAGATATACATCTCCGGCGTGCACCATGTGATGTTGCTGGTGGTGACGTTCATGCCCGCGCCGGAGCCGAGCAGCTCCACATACACACAGGAGATGGAGCGCGTGCCGATGATGGAGGAGTCAACATATCCCTCAAGATACGCGCGCTCCTCGGCGTTGGTGACGCTGAGCTGGATAACGCTGCCCTGCTGCACGCCGAACGCCTGATACACAAGGGCGATCTGCTCCGGCGTGAGGTCAGCGCCGATGACGGCACGGCTCTGTATATTATCCGCGCCGGCGGTAACGCCGAGCGAGAGTATCATCACAAAAGCAAGGACAAAAGAGACGAATCTTTTTTTCATGGCAAAACCTATCCTTTCCTAATAATCATACGACGCGCGGAACGCAAAAATGTTCCTGCGTGTCGGGATGACCCATGAGAATGTACCACAGCGGGAGGAATATGTAAACCCCGATTTTGTGAATTTTGCTTGACGGAAATTCGCGCAAAAGGTATACTTAACCTTGAGGTATGGTGCGCCGTCCGCCTGAGCGACGGCAGAGAGGAAACGTCAGTTATGAAAGTTATAATCGCAGAAAATTACGAGAGAGCGTGCGCCCTTGCCGCCGACATGATCGAACGTCTCGTCCGTGCGAAGCCGGAGTGCATGCTCGGTCTTGCGACAGGGTCGAGCCCGGTGGGCATGTACAGGGAGCTGGCACGCCGCTGCCGCGAGGAGGGGCTTGATTTCTCCCGCGTGAAGAGCGTCAATCTGGACGAGTATGTCGGGCTTGAGCCGGCGCACGACCAGAGCTACCGCTATTTTATGGACACGAACCTTTTTGACCATATCAACATTGACAAGCGCAACACCTATGTTGCCAAGGGTACGGGCGATGTGGAGGCGAATATACGCGAGTTTCGTGAGATCCTCGCGCGCAGCGACGTTGATCTTCAGGTGCTGGGCGTTGGACCGGACGGACACCTCGGCTTCAACGAGCCGGGCGACGCACTTTATGATACGGCGCACCGCGAGGTGCTGGATGAGAGCACGATCGACGCGAACGCTCGCTTCTTTGCCACGCGCGACGATGTGCCGCGCTATGCCGTGACAATGGGCATGGGCGACATTATGCGCGCGAAGAGCCTGTTGCTGATAATCTCCGGCAACAAGCAGGAGGCGGCGCGCGAGCTGCTGATGAACGACAGGATCACGACGAAATGCCCCGCGACGTTTATGAAGCTGCACCGCGACGCAACGGTGTTTATAGAAAAGAAGCTCGCCGACGAGATCGGGTACAAGGGTTGAGACTGGTTAAAAACCGATCAAAATTCACCGCAAAAAGGCACGGGGCATATCGCGCCCCGTGCCTTTGGTATGCGGCGTTACTTGCCGCAGTTTTTCTTGTAGAGGATCCACAGCCCCTTGAGCAGCAGATCATTGTCGCAGAGGATTTCATGATGGCAGTACGGTGTGATAAACTCCGCGATCCCGCCGGTTGCCACGATGACGCATTTCTCGCCGAGCTCCGCCTCCATGCGCTCGATCATGCCGTCCAGCATTGCCGCCGTGCCGAACACAGCGCCGGAGCGCATGGAGTCGACCGTGTTTGTGGCGATGCACTTTTTCGGCGCGGTTATGGATATCTCCGGCAGCAGGCTCGTCCCTGCGCTCAGCGCCGAGTAGGACAGCTTCACGCCGGGGGTTATCGCCCCGCCGAGATACGCGCCGCGGCTGTCCACCGCGACGATGGTCGTAGCAGTGCCCATATCCAGCACGATGCACGGTGTCCCATAGCAGCTTATGGCAGCCACACTGCCGACAACGATGTCGCCCGCGAGCGTGCCGGGGTCGTCAATGCGCACGTTCAGCCCGGTTTTCATCCCGGGACCGACCATCATGCACTCATGCCCGGTCAGGAATTTTATTGCCCGCTGCAGCTTCCCCGTGACGGGCGGAACGACGGAGGACATTATCGCGCCCTCAAAGCCCTGCGGGTTAATGCCGTATATTTCAAGAATGTTCTTGACCTTGATAACGTATTCGTCCGCGGTCGTTTTCGGGGCTGTTTGGATGCGCACGATGTTGAGAATCTCTCCATCCTCAATGCAGCCGAGGACGATGTTTGTGTTGCCGACGTCGATTGCGAGTATCATTCGCTTTTCCTGCCTTTTGCGTATTTTATTATCGAGGTTATGCCGGAGGAGAGCACGAGGTTGACCCCAAGCTCCACAAGGAAGTTCACGCCGGTCAGCCCGAAAATGATATAGTACATAAGCCCCTGACCGCTTGCCCAGCTCTCCAATGCGGAGGTGAAGAACAAAAGCATGCCGATAATGAATATCCCGGTGTTGACCACCGGGCAGACGATACCGGCAGCGATCACAGCCACATGGCTGTTCTTTTTCTCGATGGCACCGTACACGAGCCCCGCGCACCAGCCCGCCGCGACGGCTTTGACAATGCAGAGGAGAATGCACGCGAACGGCGCGATGCCCATAAGATACATCACGGCGCCGCCGTCCCAGCCTGCGAGTCCGCTGATAAGCGTCACAAGACCGAACACGCCGCCGAGGATCGCCCCCGCACCCGCGCCGTACATTGCCGCACCGATGATGATCGGCGCAAGCGCAAGCGTTATCGGGAACGGACCGAACCGCACGAAGTTGCCCAAAACGGTCAGGACGGCGATGATCGCCGCCATCAGGCTCATCCCCGTCATACGGCGGACAGAGCCGGTGGATGCTGCTTTACTCATATTAAATTACCTCCTGCTGTCACTCCCTTATTTTATCCGGGATGTGGCGCAAGGCTATAGTAATATGCCGGTGCATAAATGTCAACACAAATTTGCAAAAATGCCTCTCTTTCTGGTCTTGAAGAGAGGCATTTTTCAATATATTCAGTTATACTTTCATGCGCTCAGCCGCCGAACACGGCGAGCAGGAAGCCGGCGGCGACGGCAGAGCCGATAACACCGGCGACGTTGGGACCCATGGCGTGCATGAGCAGGAAGTTCGCGGGATTGGCGCGCTGACCCTCCTTTTGCGACACGCGCGCCGCCATCGGCACGGCGGACACGCCTGCCGAGCCGATAAGCGGGTTTATCTTGCCGCCGGAGAGCTTGTACATCAGCTTGCCCAGCAGCAGCCCGCCCACTGTGGCAAACTCAAACGCCAGCAGCCCCAGCACGATGATCTCAATGGTCTGGAGCGTGAGGAAGCGGGAGTAGAGCGCCGTTGCGCCGACGGAGGTGGAGAGGAAGATGGTGACGATGTTCATCATGGCGTTCTGCGCCGTGTCGCTGAGACGGTCGGTCAGCCCGCACTCCTTGAACAGATTGCCCAGCATAAGGCAGCCGAGCAGCGGCGCGACGGAGGGCAGCAGCAGGCAGACAAAGATGGTGACGATGATGGGGAACAGAACCTTCTGCTTCCTGGAGACGGGGCGAAGCTGCTCCATTTTGCACTCGCGCTCCTCCTTGGTCGTGAGCAGACGCATCAGGGGCGGCTGAATGAGCGGGATGAGCGCCATGTACGAGTATGCCGCGATTGCGATGGGCGCGAGGTAATCCGGCGCAAGCTTGGAGGTCAGCCAGATGGCGGTCGGTCCGTCCGCGCCGCCGATAATGCCGATGGCGGCGGCGACGTTGCCGGGGAAGCCGATGGCAATGGCGAGCAGGAACGCCGCGAAGATGCCGAGCTGCGCCGCCGCGCCGAGCAGCAGGCTCTTGGGATTGGCGAGCAGCGGTCCGAAGTCCGTCATCGCGCCCACGCCCATGAAGATGAGCGACGGGTACAGCCCTGCCTTGACCCCGATGTACAGCACGTCCAGCAGTCCGCCGTCATGCACGATGGTCGTCAGGGTTATCTCGCCCGCAATGTAGCGATCCCACAGCTCCGGGTGGTACATCTCCGAGCCGGGGAGGTTAGTCAAAAGCATGCCGAACGCGATGCCGACAAGCAGCAGCGGCTCGAACTGCTTCACAAGACCGAGATACAGCAGCACGCACGCCAGCACTATCATCACGAGCTGCCGCCAGTCGGCAATCATCATGAAAAAGCCGGAGGTCTGCCACAGCTCGGAGAGAACGTTCAGAATATTACCCATACCGCGCCCCTCATATCACGAGCAGCGTGTCGCCCGTGGCGACGACCGCGCCCTTGCTGACAAGAATCTGCTTCACAATGCCATCAGCCGGCGCGAGGATTTCGTTCTCCATCTTCATCGCCTCGATGAGGACGAGAAGCTGCCCCGCCTTGACGGCATCGCCAACGTTCACATTTACGGAGAGCACATTGCCCGGCAACGGCGAGGTCACGGGCGTGCCGGCGGCGACAGCCGCCGGCGCTGCGGACACGGCAGCGGGCGCGGCAGGAGCGGCGGGGGCAGCCGGTACTGCGGTGGGCGCGGGGGCGTAGGCGGCGTATTCGTCGAGGATCATCGCCTCGCCGTGCTCCACCTCGACCTCGTAGGTTCTGCCCTTAAGTGTAACCTTATATTTCATTTCACTTCACCTCACGTATAGATTTGAATCTCAGCTCGTTGAGCGGCACGCCCATATTGTCCGCGACTATCGCCATTATCATGGCGGCATCGCGCGGGTCGGTGTCGTAGAGCTTCAGCTCGCCCGCGCTTCCCGGGGCGGGCGCGGGAGCGGGAACGGGCGCAGGCGCGGCGGTCGTTGCGGCGGGCGCGTCCTTCTTCTCAAACACCCACATCAGCTTTATTATGCATTGCAGCAGGAACAGCGCGAAGAACACTATCACCATGCCGAGCACGGAGTAGAGCACCGCGTCGCCCATAGAAATATACACACTCTCCATGCTTTACACCCTCTCTATCGTGTATTTGCAGACTTGCTCCTCCTTCGCCCTACGCTCGGCGAAGAACTTCTCCGCGACGGCGGGGAAGGCAATGTAGGAGAGCACGTCCTCCTCGCATTTTGCGGTGTCGCCGAGCTTCGCGGCTGCCTTTTCAAAGGTGTCGGCGGGCAGCGTGTCGGCATAGCGCCCCTCGATGGGCTTCTCATCGCCGAGTATCTTTGCGCGCACGGCGGGGTCGATGGGGGCGGGCGTGCGCCCGTACTCGCCGCGGCAGTACGCCTTTATCTCCGCGCCGACGTTCTTATACCGCTCTCCCGCGAGCACGTTCTGCACCGCCTGCGTGCCGACAAGCTGACTCGTCGGGGTGACGAGCGGGGGATAGCCCATGTCCTTGCGCACGGCGGGAGTCTCCTTGAGCGCCGCGTCAAATTTGTCCAGCGCGTTGAGGCTCTTTAGCTGGCTGAGCAGATTGGAGAGCATGCCGCCGGGGATCTGATAGTTGAGGCACTGAGTGTCCGTGCCCATAGAGATGGGATTGAGAGTACCGTCCTTTATATACTCGTTGCGGATGGGCTTGAAGTAGTCGGCTATTTTATACAGCGTCGGCTGGTCGAGCTCCACCTCATAGCCCAGCTCACGCAGGGCATAGGCGAGCGTCTCCGTCGCGGGCTGAGACGTGCCGCCGGAGAACGGGGAGATGGCGGTGTCAATAACGTCCGCGCCCGCCTCGATACCCTTGAGGTAGGTCATGTATGCAAGCCCGGTGGTGCAGTGCGTATGCATCACGACGGGGAGGTCGACCGCGTCCTTTATCGCGGCAACGAGGTCATACGCTGCGGCGGGGGTGAGTATGCCCGCCATGTCCTTTATGCAGATGGAGCCGACACCCATCTGCGCAAGCTCCTTGACCGTCTCAACATACTTCTCACGGGTGTGGACGGGGCTGGTGGTGTAGGAAATAGTGCCGGAGGCGACAGCGCCGGCGCTCACCGTCTCCTCTATCGCGACCTTGAGGTTGTTGACATCGTTGAGCGCGTCGAAGATACGGATAATGTCAATGCCGTTCTTGACGGACGCGCGGACAAAGCGGCGCACAATGTCATCGGGGTAGTGCTTGTAGCCGAGGATGTTCTGCCCGCGCAGGAGCATTTGCAGCTTCGTGTTGGGCATTTTTGCGCGTATCTTGCGCAGCCGCTCCCACGGATCCTCGCCGAGAAAGCGCAGGCACACATCGAACGTCGCCCCGCCCCAGCACTCTGCGGAATAATACCCCGCCTTGTCCATGGTTTCAAGGATAGGCTCCATCTTTTCATACGGCAGTCTCGTGGCGATAAGCGATTGGCTCGCGTCGCGCAGCACGGTTTCGGTAAACTGTACTTTTTTCATGGCTCCTCCATATCAAAAAAATTGCAAAACAGATTGTTTATATTATAACATTGAGGGCAATGCAATGCTATACGCGAAATGAAATTCTGGGTATTGAATAATGAAAAAGAGAAAATCAGCGGGAATTTTACGAATAATTTGTGCAAAAGGACGAAGAGCAAAACTGCGTGCGGGCATGAGAACGCGCGGTTTTCGATATGGGGGCTTGTTTCTCGCATGGACATACAGCAAACAAAAATACCGTGTGCCCACTTCGGCTTTGCTTGACAAGCCGACTTGCGTATGATAATCTAAGCTCGTTCCCGCCGCCGGGTGGGAACGGAGAACGTTTGCGTTCACGTCGTTAGGCCATTGGAGACGTGAATGTGAACGTATTTTTTGTTATATGGGAGGAAACAGGTATGGCGTGGATAATGCTCGGTATTGCGGGCGTGTTTGAGGTTGTGTGGGCGACATTTATGAAGCTCTCGGAGGGATTTGTAAAGCCGGGATGGACGGCGCTGACGTTTTTGGGCATGGGCATCAGCTTTTTCCTGCTTGCCCGCGCGACAAGGACGCTCCCGCTCGGCACGGCTTACGCCGTATGGACGGGTATAGGCGCGCTCGGCTCAGTGGTGATAGGGATAATTCTTTTCAAAGAGCCTGTAACGGCAGCGCGCATATTCTTTGCCGCGCTGCTGCTTGTCGGCATCGCGGGACTCAAGCTCACAAGTGCATGATTTACGGTGTCAATTTATTTTTCTCTTCCAAATCGGGCGCTGCTGTGATATGATATAAGAGCGTAATTGTATGTATACATCGGAGGGCAGCTATGGACGCACGGGACAGGCGCTATATAAAAGAGGCAAGAGAGCGGGCAAAAAGCTATGCCGAGATAAAGCGAGGGTACGCGACACCTGCGGAGAAGAAAGCATTCAGGATCGCCGAAAAGCTACGCCGTGCCGACTGGGCGGACAGTCTCGCCGCGCTGGACGCGGATGAGCGCCGCGCACGGCTGCGCGCGTTTCGGGCGTTCAAAGCAGCGGTGTTCTTCTCGTCACCCTTCGGCAGGCGGCGCGCAAAGCGCGCAGAGCCGGACACGGCGGAGAACACGCCCGCCGCGCCGGAGGACGAGCACCTGTACACAAACACGATTTGAGGGGGAGAACGCCATGAACAGCAAGCTGAAATACGGCTTTCTCGCGAATATGCCGTACCGCGCGCTCGGACGTATGTCCGGCATGCTCGACGACGGGCAGATGGACGCTGTTTTGAAGCTCGTCAACGGTGAGGCGGACGGCGGAGAGGCGCTTGCGGAGGCGACGAAGAGGCATTTTATAAAAAAGTTTGGCAAATAGATTGACATAACAACAAGAAACGGAACATTTTCGGCGCAGCAGTGTCAAAAAAATAGTGCAAGGGAGCAAAATACGTTGTATAATATAAAATCAGTAGAAAAGCCAGAAGAAAAAGCGGTCTGCCCGGCGCAAGCCGATGCGGCAGCCGCAGGCAATTCGGAGGGTAAAGATATGAAAAAAATCACGGCAACAGTTTTTGCGTTGGTGCTGGCGTTCTGCCTGCTGCCGACATCTGCGTTCGCGACCGGCACTCTGCCGCAGCCGGACAGCTATAGCTACAGCTACAGCTACGGCTCTCTGCCGCAGCCGGATTCTTATTTTGATTACGGCGGCAGTGACAGCGGCTGGTCACAGTCGGACGGCACCTCGCCCGACAACTATACGCTTTCCTCGTCGGTCACGACCCCGTCCATCACCGCACAGCCGAGCAGCATTGTCGGCTCGATCGGCGGTCTGCCCGCGACGCTGAGCGTGAGCGCCTACACCGCCTCCGGTGAGCTGCACTATCAGTGGTACGCCGTTGACGCGGCAGGGCTGAGCAGCATGACCGCCATCCCCGGCGCTTACGCTTCCACCTACACACCGCCCGAGACGGCGGGCACGGCGTATTACTGCGTCGGCGTTTATACCGTGTCCGGCGGCCTGCGCAGCGGCATTGTGATGTCCTCGACCGTCTCCGTCAACTTCAGCGGCATACGGATAATCACCGCCCCCGCCAAGACCAGCTACATAAAGGGCGAGAGCGTCAGCCTCAAGGGGCTTGTCGTGCGTGTGTATGACGCGAACGGCAGCTACTGGGATTCTTACGACGGCAACGGGCTGAGCTTGTACCCGGCAAAGCTCGATACCGTCGGGCAGACGGTCATAGAGCTGGGCTACGGTATGTCCACGGCGACGTTCTATGTCACCGTGCGCGCCGCCTCCACCACCGGTAGCACGGGCACGACAAATGCGGACGGCACAACGACGACGAACGCCGACGGCACTGCCGCGACGGCGGAGCACGTGCATGAATACGACAACTGGATAGTCACGAAGGAAGCCAACTGCGTCACCACCGGCATCCAGTCCCGCACCTGCCGCATCTGCGGCGATGTGCAGACCGAGGTCATCCCCAAGACCGACCACACGTGGGACGAGGGCGTTATAACCAAGCAGCCCACCGAGACCTCCAACGGCTCGCGCCTGTACACCTGCACGGTGTGCAAGGCGAATAAGAGCGAGATAATCCCCGCCGGCACGGCGACCGAGTCCGCCGCGACGATCGGCACGGCATCCGCCGCGCCCACCGCTGCGGGCACAGTCTCCGGCGGTGATGTCGCCGGCGTGAACAGCAACGCCGCCGACAACACGGGTGTTGTCGGCAAGACCGACAGCACCGCATGGTGGCTCATTCCCGTGTCCGCGCTGCTGCTTGTCGGCTGCGGCACAGGGGCATACTATCTGATGAAAAAGAAGGGCGGAGAGTGAGCGCGCCATGACCCTTAAACGCGCCGCGCTTGCCGCGCTGCTCATTGCCGCGCTCGTGCTGACCGCCTGTGGGCAGTCGGTTCCCGACCGCGCGGCACTTGCCGACACGGGCGGCATCACGCGCATAACATTCTCCCGCACGGGGAGCAACACGGAATACCCGTTTGTATACAGCATTTATCAGCTCGGTGAAGCGTATTATTTCGCAGACGGCACGGACGGCGACGCGCTTGATACTGCCAATGCCGACACGGACGGTGCGAATCTCGGCAGCCGCGAGGTGACGCAGCAGGACATGACGAACGCGCGCGAGCTTGCCGCGCAGTACGGCATAAAGGCATATCTTGAGGCCTACAAACCGCCGCTCATAAGCCTCGGCGGCACGGGCGGCTACCGCACGGAGCTGGAGCTTGACGACGGCACGGTGCTCTCGGCGGATACTGCCGGAACGTGGCGCGAGCCGCTTGAGCATTTTTTCAAGGAGCTTGAGCTGCGCTGTGCCGGGGAAACGGAGAAATAATAACAATACAGGAAAATAAAGGAGAACAACACAATGGGTTTGATCAAAGCCGCTCTCGGCGCTGCCGGAGGAGTATTGGGCGACCAGTGGAAGGAGTATTTCTGCTGCGAGGCTCTTTCGGAAAACGTGCTCGCCGCAAAGGGCAAAAAGAAGGCAACAGGGCGCTCGTCAAATAAAAACGGCGCGGACAACATCATTTCCAACGGCTCTGTCATCGCCGTCGCCGACGGGCAGTGCATGCTCATCGTCGAGCAGGGCAAAATCGTCGAGGTCTGCGCCGAGCCGGGAGAGTTCGTCTATGACAGCTCCACCGAGCCGAGCGTTTTCTCCGGCGAGCTCGGCGAGAGCATCGGCGCGGTGTTCAAAAACATCGGCAAGCGCTTTACATTCGGCGGCGAAGCCCCAAAGGATCAGCGCGTCTATTACTTCAACACCAAGGAGCTTGTCGGCAACAAGTACGGCACACCCTCTCCCGTCCCGTTCCGCGTTGTTGACCGCAACGTCGGGCTCGATGTGGATATTTCCATCCGCTGCTTCGGCGAGTACAGCTATCGTATTTCCAACCCCCTGCTGTTCTACACCAATATCTGCGGCAATGTCACAAGCGAGTATACGCGCGACAAGATAGAGGGTCAGCTCAAGACAGAGCTTCTCACCGCGCTGCAGCCCGCGTTTGCCAAAATATCCGATATGGGCATACGCTACTCGTCCCTGCCCGGTCACACGATGGAGATGGCGCAGGCGCTCAATGAGGTGCTCTCCTCCAAATGGCGCGACCTGCGTGGGCTTGAGATCGTCTCCTTCGGCGTTTCCAGCGTGAAAGCGAGCGAAGAGGACGAGAAGATGATAAAGGAGCTGCAGCGCAATGCGGCGTTCCGCGACCCAACCATGGCGGCGGCGCACCTCGTCGGCGCGCAGGCGGCGGCAATGCAGAGCGCGGCAGCCAACGAGAATGCAGGCTCCGCGATGGCGTTCATGGGCATGAACATGGCAGCGAACGCGGGCGGCGTCAACGCGCAGAGCCTCTATCAGATGGGTGCACAGCAGCAGAGCGCGCGCCCGGCACAATCGGCAGCGCCGGCGGCAAACGCATGGCTCTGCCCCAACTGCGGCGCGAGCGCGGCAGGCAAATTCTGCCCCGAATGCGGCACGAAGAAGCCGGAGAGCGGCACATGGACGTGCTCATGCGGCGCGGTGAACAAGGGCAAGTTCTGCGCCGAGTGCGGCGCGAAGAAGCCCGCCGGCGTTCCGCAGTACAAGTGCGACAAGTGCGGCTGGGAGCCGGACGACCCCGCGCATCCGCCCCGCTTCTGCCCGGAGTGCGGCGACCCTTTTGATAACGGCGATATAAAATGATAACAGTGTGCGCCGCAGCGGCTTGAACCACTGCGGCGCAATTTCAAGGAAGCGGACGGCATGAGAACAAAAAAAGCACTCTCTCTTATATTCATCACACTGGCGGCGGCGCTGCTCGTCGGCTGCGCCGCGTCCGGCGGCGAGGATGCGGGCGTGTACACGCTCTCACAGCTGCGTACCGCCGGGGAGCGCTATGATGCCGCCGAGGTGTTCGACACCATCGGCACGCTTGAGCTCAAGCGCGGCGGCAAGGCGGTGCTGACGCTCGACGGCGCAAGCTATAAGGGGCAGTGGTTCAATGAGGACGGCGTTTTCGACCTTGTGACAAATGCGGGCGTTTCCCACGGAACGCTCAATGACGGCGTGTGCAGTTTTGACCTTTTGGACGAGGGAGTTGTGTACGTTTTCCTCCGCGAGGGGGCGCAGCTTCCCGCCGACGGCAGCCTCGGCGATGAGGACACGGAGCAGAGCGCCGTGCAGCAGGCGTGGAACGGCGGCTGGTATGGCTGGTGGTCAATCAGCAATGCCACAGGCGACTGGGCGGCGCTTGACCGACAGTGGTATGACTGCTTTGCGCGGATAAGCGTCGATGAGAACGGCATCGGCACGCTCACGCTCTGGGACGAGAGCATGAGCGCCGCCTCGCCGATGGGCGAGGTCGGCATTGCCGTCACGCTCGACGAGAACGGCGCACCGGGTACGCTTACCTCCACGGGCGGGACGTTCTGGCTTGCCGCGATCGGCGAGGGGGAGTGGATGCTCGACCCGACGGCTTACGGCTTTGAAAACATGCTCGTTGTCGATGCCGTGCACTATGAATCCGACGAGGGCAGCTTTGATTATACCGTTGTGCTGCGTCCGTGGGGCACGGTATGGAGCGATGTTGAGAGCGCGGCGGGCGGGCTTCTGCCCTACTATTACAATGACTGGTACCTCCCCGCGATAGAGGCGGGCGAGGCGATGCCGGACAGCTTCGACGCAAGCGCTGTCACGCCGCGCCCGGACGGCGACGGCGAAAATAACGAGAACGAGGAGTGATGACACTATGGCAGACAAGGTGACAAACTACAAATGCCCCGCGTGCACAGGACCGCTGCACTTTGACAGCGCTTCAGGTAAGCTGAAATGCGATTATTGCGGCAGCGCCTATGACGTGAGCGAGATAGAGGCGCTCTACAAGCAGAAGAATGCCGACGCGGCAGCGGCGGATGCGGCGGAGGAGAGCAAAAAGGCAAAAGCCGGCGGGACCTCGCCCGATGACGAGCCGCTCGACTGGCAGTTTGACAGCAGCGGCGCGCAGTGGGACGCGAACGAGAGCGGCATAAAGGCGTTCAACTGCCCAAGCTGCGGCGCGGAGATAATCTGCGACGAGACGACCGCCGCGACAAGCTGCCCATACTGCGATAACCCAACCATAGTCCCGTCCAATGTCTCCGGCAGTCTCAAGCCGGACGCGATAGTGCCCTTCAAGCTCGACAAGGAGGCGGCAAAGACCGCATTCCGC
Source organism: Butyricicoccaceae bacterium (assembly GCA_963629655.1). Lineage (GTDB taxonomy): Bacteria > Bacillota > Clostridia > Oscillospirales > Oscillospiraceae > Limivicinus. The sequence continues at coordinate 14,627 of CAVGKI010000019.1, forward strand.
AACCATCTCAAGGGCAAAAAGCTTCTGCCGAGGCTTTTTTCGGAGGAGAACCATCTCGACGAGATAAAGGGGATATACGTCCCGTTCTGGCTCTTTGACGCGAGCGCGGATGCGAACATGGTGTACACCGGGAAGAAAATACGCCGTTGGTCGGACTCGGAGTATAACTACACAGAGACTTCGGTCTATGAACTTGTGCGCGGCGGCAGCCTGGATTTCGACAGCGTACCGGTGGACGGCTCGCAGAAGATGGATGACACGCTCATGGAGTCGGTCGAGCCGTTCGACGTGACCCAAGCCGTCGATTTCAAGACCGCGTATCTCGCGGGCTACCTCGCGGATAAATACGATGTCACGGCGGAGGACTGCGTCGGGCGGGCAAATGCGCGCATAAAGCAGAGCGTGAAGGACGAGTTTGCCTCCACAACGTTCGGCTACGACAGTGTTACGCCGAAATCGGCCTCCATCCGCCTGAGCCGAGGCAGAGCGCGCTACACGCTCTTGCCCGTGTGGATCCTCAACACCACATGGAACGGAGAAAAGTATGTTTTCGCCATGAACGGGCAGACCGGCAAATTCGTGGGCAATCTGCCGTGCGACAAGGCGCTGCGCCGCAAATGGCACTTTATCTGCGCCGGTATTTTCGCCGCTGTGATCTATGCGATAGAGTGGCTGCTGTATCTGGCATGAGGAGGGCAGGGGAATGAAAAAACGCTTTTTCTCGCTTATTAGTGCGCTTATCCTCGTGTTTGCGCTGTGCGCCGCACCCGCTGCATGGGCGGAAGAGGGCAGCTTTGTGTACGGCTTTGAGGGCTATGACTGGGCTGCCGAGAACGACATGCTTGCGCAGGAGATATTTGACGATTACGGCATCGCCGTGTGCTATGCGCATGAAGAGAAGCTCGGCGGCATGACGCTGCAGGAGCTTGCCCGCACCGTCTATGACGCTCATGCGCCCTCGTCGGACGGTTTTCTGCTCATCGACTGCGACGAAGCCGACGAGTATTACATATACTGCTCCGGCGCGGCGGACGGTATGTTCACCGATGATGACATTGCCGCCATGTGCAACGCCTATGACGCGGGCGGCAGCACCTACGACAAGTCCATCCGTGCCTATTATCTCAATGTGCGGGATATACTCGCGCGCGTAATGCGCTCGGACACGGATAACGGCACTGTCGGCACGCCGAGCGGAGACCAGATCCCCGCCGAGCGGCAGCTTGCGCGCGTGGTGGATAACGCCGGTGTGCTCGACGAGGAGACGCTTGCCGCCCTCAATGATAAGGCTGATGTTGTCAGTGAGCAGTATCAATGCGATGTCGCCGTGGTGTTCACGGACGGCACGGACGGGAAGAGCATACAGGCGTATGCGGACGATTTCTTCGACTATAACGGCTACGGTTACGGCGACAATGACGACGGTATCATTCTTGCTGTGGATGTCACGGGGCGGAAGTTCGCCTTGAGCACGCACGCCTATGGCGCGTATGCTTTCACTGACGCGGGACAGTTCTACATGGACGATGAGTATGTGCCCTATCTCTCCGACAGTGACTGGGCAGGCGCGGCGGATGCGTTTATCAACATCTGCGAGGAGCTGCTCATTGCCGCACGTGAGGGGCAGCCCTACGATGTCGATAATATCCCCAGCGACCCGCCGGGGGTCGTATCGCTGCTCATTGCCGTTGTTATCGGTCTGCTGCTCGCGTTTATCCCGGTCGGCATTATGAAGGGCAAGCTCAAATCCGTCAGCGCAAAGCGCAGCGCGGAGAGCTATGTCCGCCCCGGCAGCTTCAGCCTCACGCGCAATGAGGATCATTACATTCGCCGCTATGTCTCCAAAACCCGCATACCCAAGAGCGAGAGCAGCAGCGGCGGCGGAGGCGGTGGCGGCGGAAGCAGCTTCCACACCAGCAGCTCCGGGCGCTCTCACGGCGGACACAGCGGGTCATTCTGAATCAATAACAATTCGCAGCCCGAAAGCATCGCTTTCGGGCTGTGAATTATCTTTTCCAAATTTGCCGAATTTGTACGAGCCGCTGCGAAATAGAATGAACAGGGGTGAAAAAATGCTGGACACGGCAATACTACTGCTGATGAACGGATTGCTGATGACGCTGAGGATAGCGCCGGGGGACTCGTTCCCGAAGCCGCTGGATACCAAGGAGGAGCAGAGATGCCTTGCACTCTGGGCGGAGCACGGCGATGTGGAGGCGCGCAACCGGCTCGTCGAGCACAATCTGCGGCTCGTGGCGCACATCATGAAGAAGTATTACACCCGAACGGACAATATCGACGATCTTATTTCCATCGGCACGATAGGGCTCATCAAGGGCATCAACACCTACCGCGCCGACAAGGGCGTGCGCCTCGCAACCTATGCCAGCAGATGCATTGAGAATGCTATACAAACATAACGGAACAATCGGCGTTTCAGGTGGAAACCATGAACCTTTTGGGGCAAAATGGTCCATGTTCTGCCGCCTGAAAGTCCGCAGCTATGTATTGGCAGCGAATGTTGCAGGCACGTTAAAAGCTGCACCGCTCCGAATTCTCAAGTTCCCGGTCATTCTTCCACACAAGTTTTTGGATGCTGGGAAGTTCAATCTGCGGTTTTCAGACGCATCCGAGATCACAGAAATCGCGGACAAGCTGCGGTGGTATCGTTATCAAAAAGGACTTCGTCAGCGTGACGTGGCGGACTATGCAGGCATCGACCGCAGCACCTATATTCATTATGAAGAAGCGGGACGGGATTATTATCCGAAGGAGCATATGGAGAAACTGGCGGAACTGTTTGAGGTGCCGCTGGAGGATTTGCTGGATGACTATAACCTCTTTCTGCTGCGGGGACAGGGCGCGCAAATCAAAGCCATTCGACTGAAGCTCGGCTTGACGCAGAAGGCATATGCCGCACAGCTCGGTGTCCCGCTGCAAAAGCTCAAGCGCTGGGAACAGAGCAAGGTACAGATATTTAAATCCACGTGGGAGAAGTATTTCAAACAGCGCCTTGAAAGCTGCGGATAATTCCGATAGAATTATTCGCAGAATTATTCAGGAGATGCTGACCCATGATTATTAAATCTTTGACCGCGTTGCACAACGACTGCGGCATGATCTCTGATTTGGCGCATGATAAAGCTGAACAACGTGAGGAAACCTTGAAGTTGCGCGCAAAGCTGGAGGCAGCAGAGGCCGCCCGGCTTTCCGGCGCACCTGCCTACACGCTGGAGGAATCCAGAAAACGTCTGGAAGCGATCTATCAGCGTGGCTGACCTTGTGATTCTGGAACTCGCCCAGCGGAAGATTGAATCAATCGCGCAGCCCCATATAAACCTTGTGGGGCCTAATTTAGCGAGAAGCATATGAAAAACGGGCAGACCGGCGCTCAATGCCGTTCTGCCCGTTTGTGTATGTATCACTTCTGCCCCTTCAGATGCTTTGCGGCGGCATCCACCAATTCCAGCTTCTGCTCCGTGGAACAGGGCAGCTTCTGGACATTTTTCAGCACCTGC
>CAVGKI010000020.1:0-17774 GCA_963629655.1 Butyricicoccaceae bacterium
ACACGCCTGACAGCGTGTCTTTCCGGCGCTTTTTGCCCTTTTCGCCTTGATGGGTTACGACACATCTGCGTCTCAAAAAGCAAAAATCACTCGAAAATCCATCGCTGTTAGGTGCAGAGCAGTTTTGCCGGAGCAGAAAAGCGGTCAGACGACGAAAAGACCGCAGGCAATACTTTGTGTATTGGCAAGGTTTTTGAGGATGTATGGACGCTTTTCCGCCCGTCAAAACCGTGTGTGTCCTTGTCAACCGAGGGTATCTTATATTATTATATTTCAGCTTTATTACATTTCATCCGCTCGACCGGGTGCTCCGCCCGCCGGTCGAAAGGCTTGTCACGTGGGCATACCGTAAGCTTGCCCCCGACGCGGGGGAGTGATAATAGTGCGAATATTCTATCACATTATACAAAGAGCAAGGACGCAGCCAAGTTTTTTCGCTTGGCTGCGTCCCTTTTACAGCGGCTTTTTCACAATCCTCTTCTTTGTATTATCCCCAAAACACCTCCCGTATGAGTTTAATCCCGTGCTCTGTTTTGGCAGTTTCGCTTACAAAATGCTCGATTTTTTCTTTGCTGTATCGGTTTTCGGCGGCATTTACAATATAATCGGCTTCCAGAAGAATTTGATAATCCATGCCGTTGACATCGGTGAATGTATGGTGGTGTCCGACGAGGTAGGCAATGCGGTCAATCTGCGCCGCCGATAGGTCTGTGTTTTGAAAAAAGCCGCGTACCATGGGCGCACCCTCCGCCTCTTGGTATTTGCCGTTGGTGCTGCCGTACTTCTCCCTGCACAGCGGGCAGGCAATGTCGTGGGTTATGGCGGCAAGCTCCAAAATATACTGCGTCTCGGCATCCAAATGCTCCAGCTCGCCGATGGTTTTGGCATATGCCCATACTTTTATGAAATGGTCAATATCGTGAATATTGCCGTTGGAAAAGGCGATCATTTTTTCTGCTGCGCTTGAAACGGTCATTGCTGTACTCCTTCTTTAATATTATCGGCACTTCTCAGGCTCACTTCACCCATAGTTATGTGCTCCTCCGTGCCGTTTATGTCGGCGATGAGGGCATAATTTTCATCAATGCCGAGGGCGTAAGCCTCGCGCCGCTCGTCGGCGCGGATAAGCGTCACGGGGCGGTCGGTGCTGACGCAGAGGCGGCGGTACTCGTCGAGGACACAGGCGGTGTTTTGCTTCCACGCGGCGTATATGCCGTCCAGCTCCTCAATAATTGCGGCGGCGAGCACCTTGATGTCAAAGCGCTGCCCGGTCGCCTCAAGGAGCGACACGGCAATGCCGCGCACCTCCGGCGGGAAGTCGTCAGGCGCGGTGTTCACGTTCACGCCCAGCCCGATAACAACATAGGTGCGCCCAAGCGCGGTCGAAGCCTCGGTGAGTATGCCGCAGAGCTTTTTATCGCCGAGCAGGAGGTCGTTCGGCCACTTTATGCCGGGAGTCACGCCGCACACGCGCTTCACCGCGCGGCACACCGCAACGGCGGCGCACGGCGTAAGCGTGGAGCTGCGCCGGGCATCTGCGCCGGGGTAGAGCAGCATGGACAGGTACAGCCCACCCTCCGGCGAGGCGAAGCCCCGCCCCAGCCGCCCGCGCCCGCTCGTCTGACGCGCGGCGACGAGCGTGAACCCGTCGGGCACGCCGCTCGCGGCAAGCCCTTTAAGAATGGCGTTCGTGCTCGTAACGCAGTCCTTATATACCGCCGGGGCGCGGCGGTCAAACTCAAGCTCAAGCTCCATCGCTCACCGCTCCTTTATCAGCGCCATAAAGTCCGCGTGCGCCTGCGCGCCGCCGGCGGCAATGCTGCTCTTGCGCCCGTCGAGTGGCGGCAGCGCACCCGTGATGTCCGTGCACACGCCGCCCGCCTCCGTTACGAGGAGCATACCGGCGGCATAGTCCCACAGCGAGAGCGACAGCTCAAAGTACAGCCCCGCGCGCCCCGCCGCGACCGCGCAGAGATCCAGCTCCGCAGAGGCGAAGCGGCGCAGGTCGAGCGTCGCGTCATAGGCTATGCGCGCGAGGCGGAACGTCTCATCCGTCAGCTCGGCGCAGTAGGGCGAGGTGCCGAAGCAGAAGAGTGTCTCGCCAAGCGGCTCGCTTTCGGCATGGATGGGGCGGAAGTTCAAAAACGCGCCCGCACCGCGCACGGCGGTGAAAAGCTCATCCATATACGGGTTATATACCGCCGCCGCCTCAAGCACGCCGCGGCTCATATACGCCACGGAGATGCAGCTATGATGCATACGGCGGACAAAGTTCATCGTGCCGTCGATAGGGTCGATGATGAAAACGTGCTCCGCGCCAAGATCGCCGTGGACGTTGTTCTCCTCGCAGAAAAAGCGCGCGCCGGGCACGGCGGCGCTCAGCCGCTCCATGAGCAGCGCCTGCACGCGCTTGTCGTACTCCGTGACAACGTCGCGGTGCCCGGTCTTTGCCTCGGCAAGAATGCCGTGCGCGTGCATGATAAGCTCCGCCGCCTCACGCTCTGCACAAATTACGGCATTAAGTATAGCGTTTGTATTTGTCATATTCATTCTCCAATCAAACAATGAATCCGCCGCCGAGCAGGCGCTCGCCGTCGTAGAGCACTGCCGACTGCCCCGTCGTCGGGGCGCGGACAGGCTCGTCGCACTCGATGTGCACGCTGTCGCCGTCGATGTACGCGGTGCAGGGCGGGTTTTCCCACTTCGTGTGGCGCACGCGGACGCTTGCGCGTATAGGCGCGTCGGGCGGGTCGATGAGCCAGTTGAAGTCACGCGCCGTGACCTTGGTCTTGAAAAGCTCCTCCCAGAGGGCAAGCTCGACGGTGTTGGTTTTCGCGTCGATGTGCGAGATATACAACTTGCGCCCGTTGAAAAGCCCATGGCGGCGCTGACCGACGGTGTAGCGGTATATGCCGTCGTGCCGCCCTATGACCTCGCCGTGGAACACGAAGTCCCCCGTACCGGGGAGCGCGGTGCGCACGCCGAGCCACGAGATATAGTCCTTGTCCGGGATAAAGCAGATCTCCATGCTGTCGCCCTTGTGCGCGACGGGGAGGTCAAATTCCTCCGCCAGCGCGCGGGTGCGCGTCTTTTCGAGCGCGCCGAGCGGGAACATGACGCGCCGCGCCTGCTCGCGCGTCAGGCGGCAGAGCATATAGCTCTGGTCATTGGAGGGCATGCCCTTGTATATCGCGCCGCCGTCGGCGCGGGCGTAATGCCCCGTGGCGACACGCTCCGCACCCAGTCTGTCCGCCTCGTCGATGAGGCTTTTGAATTTGAGCGCGGGGTTGCAGATAACGCAGGGGTTCGGCGTCTCCCCGCGCAGATAGCAGTCCGCAAACGGGCGGCAAACGCGCTCTTCAAGCGCCGCGCGCACATCCAGAACGGTCAGCGGTATGCCGACGAACTCCGCCGTTGTCACAGCGTCATTAAGAGAGGCGGCATCGGTGTTGTCCATATACAGCCCGTGCACCTCGTGCCCCGCGCGGCGCAGCAGCACCGCCGCCACGGCGGAGTCCACCCCGCCGGAAAAGCCGAGAACGACCTTGCTCATTTTCTCCCCCTCGCCTCCGTGTATATCATCAGCACCGACACGTCCGCCGGTGAAACGCCCGAGATGCGCCCCGCCTGTCCAAAGCTCGCCGGGCGTATTTTTTTCAGCTTTTCGCGCGCCTCTATCCGCAGCCCCGGTATGTCGTCATAGTCGATATCCGGCGGCAGCGCGCGCTCCTCCATGCGCGTGAACTCCTCCACCTCGCGAAGCTGGCGCTTTATATATCCGTCGTACTTGAGGCGGAGCTCCGCCTGCGCGGTCACGGCGCGGTCGAGCGCGGGGCGCGCCGCGTCAAAGGGCGCGGTGTCGGCATAGCTGACCTGCGGGCGGCGGATAAGCTCCGCCAGCGACGCGCCGGAGGTAACGGGCGCAGTGCCGCGCGCGGTCAGCATGGCGTTGAGCGCGTCCGAGGGCGGGATGTGCGTATGCTCCAGCCGTGCAAGCTCACGCTCGACCGCGGCGTATTTCTCCGCAACCTCGCGCTCGCGTTCCTCGGACACGAGCCCGATGCGCCGCCCGATGGCGGTGAGACGCTGATCGGCGTTGTCCTGCCGATGGAGCAGGCGGTACTCGCTGCGCGAGGTCATCATGCGGTACGGCTCGTTTGTGCCCTTGGTGACAAGATCGTCAATGAGCGTGCCGATATACCCGTCCGTGCGGCGCAGGATGAGCGGCGGCTCTCCCTTGAGCTTAAGCGCGGCGTTCACGCCCGCGACAAAGCCCTGCACCGCTGCCTCCTCGTAGCCCGACGAGCCGTTGAACTGCCCCGCGCCGTAAAGCCCCGCGATTTTCTTGCATTCAAGCGTCGCGTAAAGCTCGGTGGGGTCGATGCAGTCGTATTCTATCGCGTAGGCGCAGCGCGTCATTTCCGCTCTTTCCAGCCCTGCCACGCTGTGCAGCATCTCTATCTGCACCTCCTCCGGCATGGACGAGGAAAAGCCCTGTATGTAAAGCTCCTCCGTGTTCAGCCCCATCGGCTCTATAAAAAGCTGATGGCGCGGCTTGTCGGCAAAGGTCATGACCTTGGTTTCGATGCTGGGGCAGTAGCGCGGACCTATGCCCTCGATAACGCCGGAGTATATTGGACTGCGGTCAAGATGTGCGCGGATAATGTCATGCGTGCGCGCGTTCGTATACGTGAGATAGCACACGGCGGAGTTTTCCGGCACGGTTTTTGTGGAGAAGGAGAACGCCTCCGGCTCGGCATCTCCGGGCTGAAGCTCCATCTTGGAAAAATCGACGGAGCGGGCGTTGACGCGCGGGGGTGTGCCGGTCTTGAAGCGGCGCATATTCAGCCCCAGCTCGCGCAGACGCGGGGCAAGCGCCGTCGCGGCGGCAAGCCCGTCGGGTCCGGACGAGCGCAGCACCTCGCCCACGATGGTGCGCCCGGCGAGATACGTCCCCGTTGCAAGCACGACCGCGCGGCAGGCGTACACCGCACCGGTGTGCGTCGTCACGCTGACGACGCGCCCGTCCTCCACGCCGATGTCCACGACCTCCGCCTGCTTTAGACGGAGATTCGGCTGAAGCTCAAGCGTGTGCTTCATGATCTCCTGATACCGCCGCCTGTCCGCCTGCGCGCGCAGGGAGTGCACCGCCGGACCCTTGCCGAGGTTGAGCATACGGTACTGTATGCACGCCTTGTCCGCCGCCTTTGCCATCTCGCCGCCGAGCGCGTCCAGCTCGCGCACGAGATGCCCCTTGCCCGTGCCGCCTATGGCGGGGTTGCAGGGCATATTGCCCACAGAGTCAAGGTTGACCGTGAAGCACACCGTGTCCAGCCCCAGCCGCGCCGCCGCGAGCGCGGCTTCTATCCCCGCGTGTCCCGCGCCGATGACGGCAATATCGCATTTTCCCGCGTCGTACTTTATCATATGGTGAACACCTGTATCATCAAAAAATTTCCCATACATTATAAACTCTCTCCCTCTTTGCGTCAACATTTCGCTTGACCTCGGCGGAGAGTAAAATTATAATATACATATAGTATATAATACTCGCTGCAACTTTTGGACTTGAAAAGCAGTCTATATAATATACAGCAAGGAGGGTATGACCATGAGCAAAACGAAACGGACGGCATCACGCCTGTTGGCAGCGGCGTGTATGCTTGCGCTTGTTTTCCTCTTCCTGCCGACGGCGGCATATGCCGCAGAGCTTGGGTATCAGCCGATAACGAAGGTGCTTGCCACGACCTCCACCGTGCCGGTCGCGTCGCACAACGCCTATGAGATAAGCGGCGCGACGAGCACCACAGGCGCGTATTTATACTCCATCGGCTGGTATGACAGTGCGGGGCAGTACATCGACGGCGCATTCACCACGGATTATGCCACGGTCAACATCCGCCTCGATGCCGCGCCGGGGTACTACTTTGCAGACGGGCTTGCCGCGTATCTGAATAACTCCGCCGTGAGCTATGAGATATACGACGGCGGCAATTATATAGTGCTCTCGCGCACCTACGCCCCGGAGGTCTGGGCACCGACGGTGATAAAGCACCCCGGCGGAGAGACGGTGGACGAGGGCGGCTGGTGCTCGTTCGTGGCGACGGCATCCGACGCGCAGAAGTGCGAGTGGCACATTCTGGACGCGAACGGACAGCTCTTCACTCCCGAACAGCTTGCCTCCGTTTATCCGAGCATGACATACAGCGATGACACCTTTGGCAAGCTCATTCTGCGCGGCATTCCGCAGCAGCTCGACGGGGCAAGAGTGTACTGCACGTTCACGGGGCTGGGCGGCGCAGCGGACACAAACAGCGCCACGCTGAAAGTCAAATATGACAAGCCCTCTCCTTCGCCCACACCCACGCCGACCGCCGTTCCGACGGCGAGCGCCGCGCCCTCCGCCTCTCCCTCGCCTAATGCAGACAAGACGGACAGCACCGCCGCAGACGCAGGTCACGAGCACAGCTATTCCCGCGAGTGGAGCTACGACGAGGAGCACCACTGGCACGAGTGCGAATGCGGCGCGCGCGAGGGCGAGGCGGCGCACGTGATGAGCTGGACGGAGACGCGCGCGGCGACGAAGAAGCAGCCCGGCGAGGAGACGGGCGAGTGCGGCGTGTGCGATTACACAACGACGCGCGAGGTGGAGTATGTCAAGCCTGCGGAAAACGGGCGGTGGATACTCTATGCGGGCATTGGCGCGGTGGCGCTGGTTGTGCTGCTGATGGTGCTGTCGGCGGCAGAGCAGAAGCGCGCGGCGCGCCGCCGCCGTGCCGCACGGCGCAGAAGATATTATGACGATGAATGATAGATAAATAATAGTAAAAAGCCGCCGGCTCTGCGTATTTGTCAGAGTCGGCGGGTCGATTTATTTGGAGTGCAGTATTCGCTTGATACTTTCAAGATCATCGGCAAAGTATATGCCCTCCTGGCGCTCTTTGGAGGAGAGCCCTTTCTCGATCATATGCGCGAGAAGCGCTTTCATGTCGTTATAATAGCCGTTCAGATTGTAGAAAATGCAGGGGGCATTCAGGTGCTTTAGAGACACCATGGACATGACCTCCGTTATCTCCTCCAAGGTTCCCGTGCCGCCCGGAAAAGCGATGAAAGCATCGCCCAGCTCGATCATTTTGCGTTTGCGCTCGGACATATCCTTTGTCACGATAAGCCGTGTCAATCCGTTGTGCTGAACCTCGTCCTGAATAAAAAACTGCGGCTCAACGCCGGTCACCTCACCGCCGGACTCCAGCACGCTGTCGGCTAACGCGCCCATCAGTCCGGATCTTGAACCGCCATAGACCAGGGCATTCCCGCTTGCGCCGATCCATGAGCCAAGCTCCTCGACCGCCGCCCTCAGAGCGGGGTCATTGCCCTCGTTTGCGCCAAGATATACCGTAATATTCATGTGTTTCCTCCCTGTTTTATCAACCTGAGCTTTTCCTCGCGCGTCAGGTGCTTTATGTGCCATTCGCGGCTCAGTGCCGCCTCGCGCGTGGGCAGCGTCTCAAAATAGACCAGCGCCACGGGCAGACGCGAGCGGGTGTACTTTGCCCCGCGCCCGGCGCTGTGCGCGGCGAGACGGCGGTCAAGGTCATTTGTCCAGCCGGTGTAGAGCGTGCCGTCCGCACAGCGGAGAATATACACAAAGCTCACCGCCGCACCTCGCGGATATTGCGCTCAAACTTTGAGCGCGCGCCCATCACCTCATGCCCGCAGCCCAGACAGCGCAGCTTGAAGTCCGCCCCTGTGCGCAGCACCGTCCACTCCCTGCTGCCGCAGGGGTGGGCTTTTTTCATCACCAGCACATCGCCGACCTGTATGTCCATTATTTTTTGATCTCCTCCCAGTAGCGGCGCGCCGCCTGCTCTGTCTTGTTGTCGCCGTATTCATAATAGCGCGCGTTTTTCAGGTCGTCCGGCAGATACTGCTGGCGCACCCAATGCCCCGGATAGCTGTGGGGGTATTTATAGCCCTGCTCCCGCTCAAAGCCAGCGCCATCGGCGTGGACGTTCTGCAGCTCTCGCGGGAACGCGCCGACGTGTCCGGCGCGAACGTCCGAAATGGCGCTGTCGATCGCCATGAGCGCGCTGTTGGACTTGGGCGCGGTGGCAAGCACGATCGCCGCCTCCGCCAGCGGCAGGCGCGCCTCCGGCAGACCGAGCTGAAGCGCGCTGTCCACGCACGCCTTTACTATCGGCACTGCCATCGGGTAAGCGAGCCCTATATCCTCGCTCGCCGAGCAGAGGAGACGACGGCACGCGCCCACAAGGTCGCCCGCCTCTAGAAGCCGCGCGAGATAGTGCACCGCTGCGTCCGGGTCAGACCCGCGCAGGGACTTCATCAGCGCGGAGAGACTGTCAAAATGCTCGTCCCCCTCGCGGTCATAGCGCATGGAGCTGCGCTGGGTTATCGCGCGCGCGTCGTCAAGCGTGAGCGTGTCCCTGCCCGCAGCGGCGGAAAACAGCAGCTCCACCGCGTTCACCGCCTTGCGCACGTCGCCCCCGCAGGAGGCGGCGATGCGCGCCGTCACGCCCGGTTCGATTTCGAGAGGCGTATCGCGCCGCGCGTTCATGATGGCGACGGCGCGCGCGACGGACTTCTCCGCCTCGTCCGGGGGAACGGGCTTGAACTCGAACACCGTGGAGCGGCTGAGAATGGCGTTGAACACGCAGAAGTAAGGGTTCTCCGTCGTGGAGGCGATGAGCGTTATGCGCCCGTCCTCTATAAATTCCAGCAGGGACTGCTGCTGCTTTTTGTTGAAATACTGTATCTCGTCGAGGTATAGGAGCACCCCGCCCGGTGTGAGAAAGGTGTCCAGCTCGTCGATAATATGCTTGATGTCGGCAATGCCGGCGGTCGTGGCGTTGAGCTTGCGCAGCGTGCGGTTTGTGCGCTCGGCGATTATGCGCGCGACGGTGGTCTTGCCCGTGCCGGACGGACCGTAGAATATCATGTTGGGGATGCGCCCGCTGTCGATGATACGGCGGAGCATACCGTCGCGCCCCAATATATGCTTCTGTCCGACGACCTCGTCGAGATTGTCGGGGCGTATCTCATCCGCAAGAGGCTTATACATATCCGCGTGACCTCCTATCCGTCAAGCCCGGTCAATTGCGCCACAACGTGCTGGCACAGCAGCAGCCCAGCGCTTGCCGGCACCCATACCAGCGAGCCCGGAACGCTCCTGCGCCCCGGCGGCGGAGCTTCCAACTGCTCCGGGCGCAGCGGCTCCTCCGGGGAAAAGACCACCGTGTGGTGCTCCACGCCGCGCGCGCGAAGCTCCTTTCGCACGACGCGCGCGAGGGCGCAGCCGTAGGTCTTGGATATATCGCTTATCTCCAAAAGGCTCGCGTCGCGCTTGTTGCCCGTGCCGAGCGCGGAGATGATGGGGATGCCGCGCGCGCGGCAGCTCATGATGAGATCGACCTTGCACGAAACGAGGTCGATCGCGTCCACAACATAGTCGTATTCGCCGAAGAAGCGCTCGCGCTCGACGGCGGTGTAGCAGCCGACGAGGGTGTGCACGGTGATGTCGGGGTTTATGTCGCGCGCCCGCGCCGCCATGACCTCCGCCTTCGGCAGACCGACGGTGGATTCCAGCGCGCAGAGCTGGCGGTTGATGTTCGAGCGCGAGGCGCTGTCCTGGTCGATGAGCGTCAGCTCCCCCACGCCGGAGCGCGCAAGCGCCTCGGCGCACCATGAGCCGACACCGCCCAGCCCGAACACCGCGACGTGTGCCGCGCGCAGCTTATCCATCGCGCCGCTGCCCAGCAGCATCTCGGCGCGCATAGTTCTCTCGTTCATAGTATAATATCCCTTATAAAAAACTCCGCCGAAAGTCACAGGGCTTTCGGCGGATGGAAACTAAAACTCAGCCGACGAGCCTGAACCAGAAGCTCTTGACGGCGCTGTAATTCTCGGTCAGAGCGGTGAGCCAGCTTTCAAGATCGGCGGACTGCAGGTCGCTGCGCGCGATCTCGTTGCTGCACAAATCACCCTCGCCGACGTAGTAGATGATGTGATACCCGGCGTAGCTGCCGCTCTCGCCGTAGACGATGGCGGTGTCGCCGTGCTTATGTCCGGCAAAGCAGAACTCGTCAAATTCATCGACCGTCTGCCCCTTGCGCACGGAGTCGTAAAGACCGCCGTTCGTGTTGGAGCCGGTGTCCTCGGAATACTCGTTTGCCATCTCGGCAAAGCTCTCCTCCGTTGCCTCGCCCGCCTTCCACTCGGCGTAAAGCTCCTCGGCGCGCGCCTTTGCGGCTGCCTTTGCCTCGTCGGTGTATTCGCCGTTCTCGTCAGCCTCCGCCTTTATAAGGATGTGGCGCACCTGAGCGAGCTTGTAGTGGTTGTCGTTGCGGGAGATGAACGCGACGACATAGTAGCCGTCCTCGTTGGAGTTGGGGGTGACGGTCGCGTCGCCCGCCTTGCGGGAGCCGTCCATGACCCAGTCCTTATATGTGCCCAGAGAAGCGCCGCTCACGGCGGAGTTGTGCACGCACTCCCCGTCCACGCCCGCCTCGGCAAGCGCGGCGTTCATACGCGCCTCAACATCGTCGTCCTCGGAGGCGGAGTAAGCCTCCAAAATGGCATCTGCCGTGGCTTTCGCTGCGGCGATAGTCTCGTCGGTCGCGGCTTCCGTGCCGTCCTCGGCGGCGACGGTCTCGGCGGTGGAGTAGTAATACACTATGTCAAAATAGTCGTTCTCGCCGTTGTAGCTTTCGTACTTCTCCTCAAGCTCGGCATCGGTGTATTCAAGCGAATCGGAGTATGCCTGTGCCGCCTTGGAGGCGAGAGAGCTGTCATAGCCGCTCTGCTTTGCAGTCTTGCTGTTGACACCCGTGCCGTAGTTTGCGGCGAGGAAGTTGTCGCCGCTGGAATAGCCCTGAAGCTTGGCGTAGGCGGCGACGGAGTCAACATCGCTGTCGATCTCCGCCTTTTCCTCGTCGGTGAGGGTGATGCCGTTCTCGGCGGCGTAGTCGAGCAGCGCCTTGTTCTGCACGAGCGTTTCAACGGCGCTGTCAAGGAAAAAGTCCTTCCACGTGCCGCTGTCGGACATTGCGCAGTCCTGCGCGTCAAGCCCGGCAAGCCCCGTGGAGGTGTCCAGCCCGAACATGGAGGCGTAGCTGCCGTACTGGTTGACCCAGCTATAATACTGGCTGGCGTACTGATAGTTCACCTCGGCGGGGGAGTAGCCCGCGTCGCCGACGGTGACGGCCGTGGTGTTCTTGTAGAGAAAGCCGGAGTCGAGGAAGATGATGGCGGCGATGAGCAGCACGACAAGTATCGTGCCTATCGTCCAGCGGCGCTTGCTCTTTGCCTGCTTCTTCGCCTCTTCCTGTGCGGCGAGCAGCTTCTTGTCGGTCCCCGCCTCGCGGGCAGCCTGACGGTTTTTCTTTTCAGTCGATGCGCTCATTATGTGTCATCCTTTTGTGTAATATATTTTATCTATGATAAAACAGCTTGAATATTATAACTCAATGCGCTGCGCGAATCAAGCAAAATTATGCAGGGGACGCACTTCGACGGAATATTTTTTACGCGGGGTTCATAATACCCGGAGTGCGCACATAAAATGTGTATATGTTGATAAGACAAAGGAGGCAGAAAAACATGGAATACGACATTGACGACATGATCTTCGGCGACGACGACCCCGGCCCGAGCGGGCGGTGAGCCGGCACGAAGCTTGCGGCAGCGCCATTTTCGGCGCTGCCGTGTGTCATATAAGGGGTAAAACCCGTATCAGTCGGCGGCGCGCATGGAGAGATAGGCGTTGATGAACCCGTCGAGATCTCCGTTCATAACGTTGTCGATGTTGCCGTTTTCATAGTCTGTGCGGTGATCCTTGACGAGCTGGTACGGCATAAAGACGTAGGAGCGGATCTGGCTGCCCCACTCGATCTTCATCTGTACGCCCTTTATATCGCTTATCTTTTCAAGGTGCTCGCGCTCCTTTATCTCGGCAAGACGTGCGCGCAGCATGTTTTTGCAGTTTTCAAGGTTCTGAAAGTGGCTGCGCTCGACCTGACTGGACACGACAATGCCCGTGGGTATATGCGTCAGACGCACGGCGGAGGAGGTCTTGTTGACCTTTTGCCCGCCCGCACCGGAGGAGCGGTAAACGTCCATCTTTATATCCTCGTCGCGCAGCTCTATCTCGTTGTTGTCGGCAATTTCCGGCATGACCTCGACCGCGGCAAAGGAGGTGTGCCGCCGCCCGGCGGCATCGAACGGCGACACGCGCACAAGGCGGTGTATGCCGTGCTCGCTCTTGAGAAAGCCGTAGGCATTGTCGCCCTCTATCATAATGGTGGCGCTCTTGAGTCCCGCCTCGTCCCCGTCGAGATAGTCCATGACCTTGACCTTGTAGCCGTGGCGATCCGCCCACATATTGTACATACGGTAGAGCATGCTCGCCCAATCCTGCGCCTCCGTCCCGCCCGCACCGGCGTGGAAGGTGAGGATGGCGTTGTTGGCGTCGTATTCGCCGGTCAGAAGAGTGCTCAGCCTTGTGGCTTCGACCGCCTCGCTGAACTTGTCATACTCGCTTTTCAGCTCCTCAAGCATGGAGTCGTCGTTCTCCTCCAGCGCCATTTCGCACATGGTGTACATATCGTCCCACGCCTGGCAGAGCTTTGCGTAATTCTCGCACTTGCTCTTGAGCGTTTTCAGGCGCTTCTGCACCTTTTGAGATTTCTCAACATCGTTCCAAAAGCCGTCGCGCCCGCTCGCCGCCTCCAGCTCCTCGATCTCCTTTTGGGCGGGCTCAAGCTTGAGCGCGTCGCGCAGAACGCCGAGCGTGGGCTTGATGTTGTTCAGCTTCACCTTATATTCTTCAAATTCTAACATAGACACACACTACTTTCGCATTAAATTTCCGAAATACTATTATATACAAAAATGCCGCGCTTGTAAATGTGTTTTTTTATAGGCTTTTTATCCACAATATATTTATGTGCGCACTTCCCATGCGGAATATTTTATGCTATAATAAAATTGCGATAAGAGGGCGCTGCCGCACCGAACGGAAAGCGGTGCGCGCAGACGTGCCACACGTGCGCGGCAGCAGCCCAAAATGGGATAAAACAACAGAGATAAAAACCGAAAAAGATTGAATTTACGGAGGACAAAGAGAAATGATTTCACACGGCAAGGAAATTAAGGTGTTCACCGGCAACTCCAACCCCGCGCTGGCGGAGGACATCTGCGCGCAGCTCTACAAGAGCTTGGGCAATGCGTCCGTTTCACAGTTCGCAGACGGTGAATGCTCTATTTCCGTGTTTGAGCCTGTCCGCGGCAAGGACGTTTTCATCGTGCAGTCCACCTGCAACCATGTCAATGACAATCTTATGGAGCTGCTGATAATGATAGATGCGATGCGCCGCGCCTCCGCAGGGCGCATCACCGCCGTTATCCCGTATTTCGGCTACGCCCGTCAGGACAGAAAGGCAAAGAGCCGCGACCCCATATCCGCAAAGCTTGTTGCAAACCTCATCACCGCCGCCGGTGCGGACAGGGTGCTGACAATGGATTTGCACGCCGCGCAGATACAGGGGTTTTTCGACATTCCCGTCGACAACCTCATGGGCAGTCATCTCTTCGTCCGCCATTTTGTCAAGCTCTTCGGCAAGGGGAACGAGGACGTTATGGTCGTCTCCCCCGACGTTGGCAGCACCGCGCGCGCCCGCGCGTTCTCCATGAAGCTGGGGCTGAACATGGCAATAGTGGACAAGCGCCGCGAGAAAGCGAACCAGTCCGAGGTCATGAACATCATCGGCAATGTCGAGGGCAAGACGTGCATACTGCTCGACGACATCGTCGATACCGCCGGCTCTCTCTGCGGCGCGGCAAAGGCGATAAAGGAGATAGGCGGGGCAAAGGAGGTCTACGCCTGCGCAACGCACGGCGTGCTCTCCGGCTCCGCGATAGAGCGCATTGAGGAGAGCTGCATAAAGGAGCTGCTGCTGCTCGACACCATCCCCTATCCCACCGACAAGCCCGCATGCAGCAAGATACACTATATATCCACTGCCCCGGTGTTCGCCGAGGCGATAAGAAGAATTTACGAGGAAGTCTCCATTTCCAACCTGTTTGACTGATTAAATACAAGGACGGCTCTGCCGCCCGGACGAAAGGACAGACATATATGCTTTTCAAAAAACCGGGCGGCGTGAGCTGGCTTATCGTATTCCTCGGCAACCCCGGCATGAAATTTGACGGGACGCGCCACAACGCCGGCTTCATGGCGGCGGACGCGATGGCAAAGCGCCGGGGGATTGCAATAAACAGGCTGCGCTTCAAGGCTCTGACCGCGCAGTGCGGCATTGCGGGGGAAAACGTGCTTTTGATGAAGCCGCAGACTTACATGAACCTCTCCGGCGAGGCGGTGGGCGAAGCCGCGCGCTTTTATAAAATACCGCCGGAGCATATCATCGTCGTGTCCGACGAGATGGCGCTGCCCGTGGGCAAGCTGCGCATACGCACAAAGGGCTCGGCCGGGGGGCACAACGGGCTGAAAAACATCATCGCGCACCTTGGCACGGAGGAATTTCCGCGCATACGCTTGGGTGTCGGCGCGCCGCCGCACCCGGACTATGACGTGAAGGACTGGGTGCTCTCGACCTTCAAGAATCAGGACGCGGAGGACATGGCTGCCGCCGCCGTACGCGCGGGCGAGGCTGCCGAGTGCTACATCGCCGAGGGCGCGGACAGGGCAATGAATAAATTCAACACTAGGTAATAACCTTGCAAGCAAGCGCCGGTGCATACCGGGCTGAATATATACGCACAAATAAACATGGAAAAGAGGCTTGACGTATGAAAAAAAGCTGCATTGCGATGCTTTTGGCAGGCGGACAGGGCTCACGGCTTTACGCGCTGACCCAGAACGTCGCAAAACCCAGCGTCCCGTTCGGCGGGAAGTACAGGATCATCGACTTCCCGCTCTCAAACTGTGCCAACTCCGGCATTGACACCGTCGGCGTGCTCACGCAGTACCGCCCGCTTCAGCTCAACAGCTATATCGGCAGCGGTCAGCCGTGGGATCTCGACGTGTCGGACGGCGGCGTGTACATTCTCCCGCCGTATCAGAGCGCGGGGGAGCGCGGCTCGTGGTTCTCCGGCACGGCGAACGCCATCTATCAGAACATCGGCTTCATCGAGAGCTATGACCCGGAAAACGTTCTCATCCTCTCCGGCGACCATATCTACAAGATGGACTACTCCGTCATGCTGCGCGAGCATTTGCAGCATGATGCCGCCTGCACCATCTCCGTGCAGCAGGTAAGCATGGAGGAGGCGACGCGCCTTGGCATAATGGGCGTGGGCGAGGATGGGTATGTGTCCGAGTTTGAGGAAAAGCCCGCGCACCCCAAGAGCGACCTTGCCTCTATGGGCATATACATATTCAATTGGAAAAAGCTGCGCGAATATCTCATTGCGGACGAGAACGACCCCAAGTCCAGCAAGGACTTCGGCAAGAACATCATTCCCAATATGCTTGCTGCGGGCGAGAAGCTGTGGCCGTACCGCTTCGACGGGTACTGGCGCGATGTCGGCACGATAACGAGCCTGTGGGATGCGAACATGGATATGCTCTCGCAGAACCGCATAAACCTCTATGACCCCGCGTGGCCGATAGGCTCGCGCAGCCAGATATGCCCGCCGCACCACGTCGGCGAGAATGCCAGCATCCGCCACTCCATCGTGACGGAGGGCTGCGAGATAGACGGCGAGGTCGAAAACTCCGTGCTCTCCTCGTCCGTGCGCGTCGGGAAAGGGGCGCGCGTGTCGTACAGCGTGCTCATGCCGGGCGTGAGAGTGGAGGAGAACGCCGTGGTGGAATACGCCATAATCGGCGAGAACACGGTGATAAAGGCGCACGCGCATGTCGGCGCGCAGCCGGACGGGACGGACACATGGGGTGTCGCGACCTGCGGACCGGGCATAACGATAAGGGAGGGCGCTGCCATCCCGGCGAGCGCCATGATATACACGGGTGAGGAGGTCTGAGAGATGAAAGGATTCCACGGGATAATCTTTGCATACAGCACGTCTCCCGATCTGGGTATGCTCGTCAATGCGCGCACGGCGGCATCGCTGCCGTTCTGCGGCAGATACAGGCTTATCGACTTTGCCCTCTCCTCCATGCGCAATGCGGACATTCTCGATGTCGGCGTTATCATGCAGCGCGACTATCAGTCGCTGCTTGACCATATCGGCAGCGGCAAGGCGTGGGACATGAGCCGCAAGCGCGGCGGGCTGCGTATGCTGCCGCCGTTCGGTCTGCCCGACTATCACCGGGGCAACTACACCGGCACCATCGAGGCGATAAACGCCGTCGCGGCGTATATAAAGGATATACCGCAGAGCCATGTCGTGCTCATGCAGGGCAACCTCGCCGCGAACATTGACCTCAACGCCGCGATAGATAAGTATCTCGACGCGGGGGCGGACATGATGGCGATCTGCGCCGACCATACGCCGGAGGGAATGCACCACCGCTACGTCGTCGACGGCGAGGGCTGCGTCAGGCAGGTGCTCTTTGACCGGCTCGGACACGGCGAGGGCATACCGTCGCTTGAGGGCTTCATCGTGAAAAAGGACACGCTGGTGGAGCTGATGGATAAATGCAAGGCGCGCAACCTCTACCGCTTCCATAAGGACGCGGTCGCCCTCTATCTTGACGAGGGCGGCAGGATGAGCACCTATGTCCACCCCGGCTATGCCGCCGCCATACGCACGGTGCAGGCATATTATAAGGCGAGCATGGATATGCTCGACGCGGCGAACCGCGCGCAGCTCTTCCCGGCTGACCGCCCCGTGCGCACGAAGAACAGCGAGGGCGTCAGCACCTATTACGGCGAGGATGCCGTGTCGAAAAACAGCCTCGTCGCCGACAACTGCATCATCGAGGGCAGCATTGAAAACTGCATCATCTTCTCCGGCGCGCGCATCCGCCCCGGCGCGGTGCTGAAAAACTGCATCATCATGCGCGGCTGTGAGATCGGCGAGGGGACGGAGCTGAAATACGTCATATCCGACAAGGTCTCGTCCTTTGCGCCCGGCATTGCCCTTGCCGGCAGTCCGCGCCTGCCCATCGTCGTCCCCAAGGGCAGCATCATATGACAGCAGCTTGATAACAAAGCAGCGCCATAGGCGGTGTCTATGAGCCGCCTATGGTGTGCTGTTTTTTATTCCCGGAAGAAAAATACACGTTCACTCCGGGGCAACTCTATTCAGGAGGTTTTATAAATAATGGTAGGAGAAACGATCACACGCGATGAGGTCCGCAGCGCGATAGAGGATAAGCTCTGCGCGCATTTCGGTGTCACCGGCACCGAGGCGACGGATGAGCAGATATTTCAGGCGACCGCGATAGTCATCCGCGAGATAATGAGCCGCCTGCTCGTGGCGGAGGATCCAAAACACGCGAAAAAAGAAGTGCACTATATGTCCATGGAATTTCTCATGGGCAGAAGCCTGATGAAGAACGCCTTTAACCTCGGCATATCCGAGGCTGTCACCGGCGCGCTGGAGGATATGGGGCGCAATGCCTCCGATATATTCGAGGCGGAGCCTGATGCGGGGCTCGGCAACGGCGGTCTTGGACGGCTTGCGGCGTGCTATATGGACAGCATGTCCACGCTCGGTCTTGAGGCGACGGGGTATTCCATCTGCTACGAGCTTGGAATATTCAAGCAAAAGCTTGAAAACGGGCAGCAGAACGAGGTTGCCGACAACTGGCGCATTGCCGCGGAGAGCTGGCT
>CAVGKI010000021.1:0-7331 GCA_963629655.1 Butyricicoccaceae bacterium
ATCCAACTGTTCAAGTCCGACGCTGCCGCCGGAGATGAGGAAGCACACCTTATCCGTGGGCTTTACCTCGATCAGCCCCTGTATTACAGCGCCGAGCCCGATGGCGGACGAGGGCTCGCACAGCAGCTTGCCCTCCGTCAGCAGCAGCTTCATTCCCCGGAGAATATACTCGTCCTCCACTGCGGCGAAGCCGTCAACATGCGCCGCGACCTCAGGGAAACACCGCTCCCCCGGTGCCTGCGCAACGAGCGCATCCGCGACGGAGCGCTTCTGCTCGACACGCACTATTTTGCCCGCAGCGAGGCTGGCGGAGTAGCGCGGCAGGGCGGCAGGCTCCGCCCCGTAAACGCGCATATGGTGTGCCGCGCCCTTTATCGCCGTGGACACACCGCCGATAAGCCCGCCGCCGCTCACCGGGACGATGACCATATCAAGCGCGGGACACTGCGCGGCAATTTCGAGCCCCGCCGTCCCCTGACCTGCCATGACGTTCTCATCGTCAAAAGGCGGGATAATCGCCGCGCCGCGCGCGCGGCAAAGCTCCTCCGCCACGCGAAAGCGCTCCGCCACCTCGCACTGCACGACCTCTGCGCCGAGCGCGCGTATCGCCTCGACCTTCACCCTCGGCGCGGTGTCGGGCATGACGATTGCCGCCGTCGTGCCGAGGAGCTTCGCGGTGTAGGCGATGGCGCGCCCGTGGTTGCCGGAGGACGCGGCGACAATGCCGCGCGAGCGCTCCTCCTGCGTCAGCAGCAGCGCGCTGTTCATCGCCCCGCGCAGCTTGAACGCGCCCGTTATCTGCATGCACTCCGCCTTGACATACACCTCGCACCCGAGAAATTTATCCAGATTTTGCAGCCGCAGCAGCGGCGTCTGCACGACATAGGGCGCGATGCGCTCCGCCGCCTGTTGTATGCTCTCCAAAGTCAGCGCCACATCAAAGACCTCCCGCAAATCAAAAATTTTATGCCGCTATCATACCACCGTCAGGGGAAATTGTAAAACGGTTTTACACGGATTTTACAAAACCTCGGCGGCAGATTTGACACGCCTGCTGTATCATATAGCTTGGGTTAAGTTGAAGTAAAGGAAAGGTATGAGGTGCAGGTTATGGATATTTTTGATATGCTGACGCTGATAGGCGGGCTGTCGCTGTTTCTGTTCGGCATGAGCCTGATGGGTCAGGCGCTGGAGCGGCGCGCGGGAAATCGGCTGCGCTCACTGCTCGACAGAATGACGAGCAACGTGATGATGGGCTTTCTGACGGGGCTTGGCGTTACGGCAATAATACAAAGCTCGTCCGCAACGACAGTGATGGTCGTGGGCTTTGTCAACTCCGGGCTGATGACGCTGCGGCAGGCAATAAACGTGATAATGGGCGCGAACGTCGGCACGACGGTGACGGCGTGGCTGCTGAGCCTGAGCGGGATAGACGGGGACAGCCTGTGGATAAAGCTGCTCAAGCCCTCGTCGTTTACGCCGGTGCTGGCACTTATTGGCATTATTTTCTATATGTTCTGCTCCGACACGAAGAAGAAAGACACGGGCACGATACTGCTCGGCTTTGCCACGCTCATGTTCGGCATGGAGACGATGAGCGGCGCGGTCGCGGGCTTGAAGGACGTGCCGAGCTTTGTGGAGCTTTTTGTCGCGTTCAAGAACCCTGTTCTGGGTATGCTCGCCGGCGCGATACTCACCGCGATAATACAGTCCAGCTCCGCCTCGGTGGGCATACTGCAAGCCCTCGCCGCAACGGGCGTGGTCAGCTATGCCGCCGCTATACCCATCATCATGGGGCAGAATATCGGGACATGCGTCACCGCGCTCATCTCCTCCGTTGGCACGAGCAAGAACGCCCAGCGCGCGGCGGTGGTGCACCTGATGTTCAACGTTATCGGCGTTATCGTGCTGCTGAGTGTGTTCTGCATCGTGCGCGCGCTGTTCGCCCCCGCGATACTCGACGCGCAGGCGACGATGTACGGCATCGCCATTGCCCACTCCTCGTTCAACATCCTGTGCACGGCGATGCTGCTCCCGGCGGGCGATCTCTTGGAGAAGCTGTCCATTCGCCTCGTGCCGGACGGAAAGCAGACCGAGGTGCAGACCGTCGAGCTTGACGAGCGTCTGCTGGCAACGCCGTCGCTCGCGCTCGCGCGCAGCCGTGCCGTCGCCTCGGAGATGGCTGATATTGCCGTGCGCGCGCTGAAAAACTCTGTTGCCGCAATGCACGCACTCACACCGGAGCTAGCCAAGAGCATACGCGCCGACGAGGAGCTTTGCGACCACTATGAGGACATACTCGGCACGTATCTTGTCAAGCTGAGCGCGCGGCGCATGGGCGATGCGGAGAGTGAGGAAGCGACGGAGCTGTTAAAATCCATCGGTGACTTTGAGCGCATATCCGACCATGCGGTGAATATTCTCTCCTCGGCGGAGGAGATGGACGAAAAGGGGCTGACGTTCTCGCCGAGCGCGATGCGCGAATTTAACGTGCTTGCCGACGCGATCGGGCGCATACTCGACCTGTCGCTCGCGGCATTTGAGCATGGCGATACAACCGTTGCCGCAGAGGTAGAGCCGCTGGAGCAGGTGATAGACACGCTCAAGGAGCAGATGCGCACGCGCCATATTCTCCGCATGCAGCAGGGCGATTGCAGCATAGAGGCGGGCTTTGTATGGTCAGACCTTCTCACGGATCTTGAGCGCACCTCCGACCACTGCTCGAACATTGCCGGGTGCGTCATTGACGCGGCGCAGCACAACCTCAATCTGCACGAGACGCTGCGCGCCACGCGCAGCGAGGACGAGCGCTTCCGCTGCCGCTTTGAGGACTATGCCCGCGAATACAGTCTCCCCGCCCCGGCTGTGCAGCAATAAATAAAATACACATAACAACACATAACATTGCTCCGGCTGTCCGATGTGAACAGCCGGAGCAGGTTTTTACCGTGTGTGTGTTTAATTCTCTCACTCGTTGGACGGTGTAAGATACTGCGCGGCTTCGCGCGCCATGTCCACAAGCTCATCCTCGGTCAGCGCGCCGTCAAGCTGCTGGAGGACAAAATATCTGTCACCCTTTTTCCACTGCGCGGTCGTGACCACCGTCTCCTCAACGGCGCTGTCTTTGCCGCCGTAGGAGAAAACGACCTTGCCGCTCTCCTCGTCGGCAATGTCCTGCTCGGTCAGCGTATACCCGACAGGGACGAACTTATAAAGCCTTTGACTGTAATATATCTCCATGCCGTCAACGGCCGCTGCGGGCTCGCCGTCCATTTCAACATTATCGCTGAAGCTGACAGTCTGGTCAAAATATACGCTGTCTCCGTCCTTTTCATAGGTAAAACTGAAGCCGCGCGTCTGCTCGGTGAGCGTCATATCCGCGTCATACGCCTGATGCACGCTCATGTTGCCGCCGGAGTAGGCATAGCCGTTGGCAAAGCTGTCCGCCAGCACCGGGATATACCCCGCGTCCTCTACGCACTGAGCCGCCGTAGGCAGGCTCTTGTAGCTCTTCGTGTCGTGCCCCGTCCACATTCCGAGGCTGCCGCTCCCACCTCCGGCTGCATACGCCCCCACGGTCAGCAGCGCGGCAATGACCGCCGCCAAAAGGGCGGTGCACACGAGCTTTTTCCTCGATATGCCTTTAGCTTCGATATTCATGTTCATTATCTCCTTTTCGGTAATATCCGCAAGTGAGAGATACCTTTCATCAATGCAGCCGACAGCCGCATTCAGTCTTTCCGCCTTATTCACAGCACAACGCCCTCCCGTTCAAGATGTTCCTTAAGCGCCGCCCTCACACACGCGAGGCGGTACTTCGTCCGCCGCTCGGTAATGCCGAGACGCGCGGCAGTTTCCTTTATGCTCCTGCCATAATAGTAGCGCGAGACGAACACGGCGCGGTCGGCATCGTCAAGCCCGGCGAGGAAAGCATTGAGCACCTCGCCGATACGGTTCAGCTCCCACGCCTCCTCCGCGCTGCCACGGCTGTCCGGCACGCACTCATCGAGCTCATCGAGCCGCACCGCCGCATCATTGGCGCGGCACTGCGCCGTGAGATAGTCCAGCCGGTCGCACGCCCGCGAGCGCGCAATGCGCGCAAGAAAGTGCCGCAGCACCTGCGGACACGCGGGCGGGATGGCGTTCCACGCCGCTATGTATGTATCCGCGACGCACTCCTCCGCGTCCTCGCGCGAGCGGAGGATGCTGTACGCCACGGCGTTGAGATACGCGCCGTATTTCTTCGCCGTCTCCTCGACGGCGCTCTCCGCGCGGGCGAAATACAGCGCGATGATGTCGCTGTCCTGCATTGGGTGTATCTCCTTGCTGTTTGTTGTAAGACCTTACACCTATATAGTAGGATAACGGAGCAAAAAGGACAAGAAAAATTCCGCCGGCAGCGGCGGAATTTTTTAATATCACTATATACACTATATTTTTGATTATATCATATACTTTTTTATCCTTGCCATAAAAGTTTCGGTGTGCTAAAATAATTTGTCTTGACATCATAGATGTTATCTCCGGCAAAGGAGGGTAAATTCAATGGCAGAGATGGAAAACGAAAACAAAATATTGGACTTCGACACCATACAGGAAAAGCGCACGGACGAGCTTATGGAGCTGCTCGACAAGCGCGACATGAAGCAGCTTCAGCGACGCATGGAGGAAATGAACGAATTTGATGTCGCGGAATTTCTCTCCGAGCTTGACAGCAGCCGCATGCCGATGGTGTTCCGCCTGCTCTCGAAGGAGACTGCGGCGGAGGTTTTTGCCAACTTCGACGCGCCGGAGCAGGAGGAGATCATCAACTCCATCACCGACTCCGAGCTTGCCGGAATCATGGACGAGATGTACGTTGACGACGCGGTGGACATGATGGAGGAGCTGCCCGCGAACGTGGTCAAGCGCGCGATGCGCACCGCGACCCCCGCCACGCGCAATCTCATCAACCAATATCTCCGCTATCCCGACAACTCCGCAGGAAGCATAATGACGGCGGAGTTCATCGACCTGAAAAAATACATGAGCGTGAAAGAGTCCCTCGCGCGCATACGGCGCATCGGCGAGGACAAGGAGACGATATACGTCTGCTTCGTCATCTCCGCCGACCGCAAGCTTGAGGGCATTGTCACGGTGAAGGATCTGCTGCTGGCGGATGACGACACCATTATCGAAAACCTCATGGACAGAAACGTCATCTTCGCCTCGACGACCGAGGATCAGGAGAGCGTGTCCGAAAAATTCTCCGACTATGACCTGATGGCTCTGCCCGTCGTGGACAAGGAGGGGCGGCTCGTCGGTATCGTCACGGTCGATGATATTATCGACGTTATGGAGCAGGAGGCGACGGAGGACTTCGAGATCATGGCTGGTATGACACCGTCCGACAAGCCATACTCGCGCACCGGCATTATGGAGATGTGGAAAAACCGCATCCCGTGGCTGATGTTCCTCATGCTCTCCGCAACGTTTACCAGCATGATTCTGACGGACTTTGAGAATATGCTCGCCGCGCAGGCGGGGCTTATCGCGTTCATCCCGATGCTCATGGGCACGGGCGGCAACTCCGGCGCGCAGGCATCCACCGCCGTTATCCGCTCGCTCTCTCTGGGCGACACCGAGCCGCGCGACGTGCTGCGCGTGATGTGGAAAGAATGGCGCGTGTCGCTCATCTGCGGGCTGACGCTGGCGGCGGTGAACTTCGTGAAGATGCTGCTGGTGGACGGGCTGCTGCTGCACAACGCAAACGTGACTGTCGCCGTCGCCGCAACGGTCAGTATCTCCATCATCTTTATCGTGATGTTCGCCAAGGTCGTGGGCAGTGTGCTGCCTATCGCGGCGGAGAAAATCGGCGTTGACCCCGCCGTCATGTCAAACCCGCTCATCTCCACGCTGACGGACGCGGTTTCGCTGCTGATATATATCTACGTCGCAAAGCTTATACTTAATATATAAATATGCTCCCGGAGGGCTGCAATGGATCTAATGGGTCTTGTCTCAAAGATGATAACATTTATCGCGCTGATGCTGGTGGGCTACGTCGGCGCGCGGCGGAAGCTGTTCGACGGCGCATTCGCCCGCTCCCTGTCCCAGCTTGTTATGGACGTGTTTCTCACCTGCACCGTCATAAACTCCGTCATTTCCGAGCGCCCGGAGCTTACCGGCGGGCAGCTTCTGCACGTGCTGGCGATGCTGTCGCTGTCGCTGCTCATCGGCTACGTCGGCGCGGCGGCGTTCACTCGGATGCTTTTCCCCAAGCGCGATAACACCCCGGTGTTTGAGCTTCTGGCAGGCGTGCCGAACAATATATTCGTCGGTCTGCCCCTTATACAGGGGCTTTACGGCTCGACGGCAGTGCTCTACTGCGCGCTCAGCTGCATTCCGTTCAACGTGCTGCTCTACTCCTACGGCGTATGGCGGCTCAAGAGCGGCAAGCAGTCCCTCTCCGGCGGTGCGGGCATACGCCTGGGGGACGTGCTGACCGTGCCGTTTATCGCCACGCTCGTTGCGCTCGTCATCTTCATTTTTGACATCAATCTTCCCTCGGTTCTGACCGGGCTTATAAGCTCCACCTCTGCGGCAACTATGCCCGTGTCGATGATAGTCATCGGCGCGACGCTCGGCGGCATCCCGCTGACGGAAGCGTTCCGCAGCAAATGGGTGTACCTTCTCTGCGCGCTGCGCCTCGCCGTAATGCCCGCGCTGACGTGGCTCATCCTCGGCGCATTGACGCAGGATACGATACTGCTGAACACCTGCGTCATACTCTCCGGGTGTCCGAGCGCAATCGTGGTGACTGTGCTGGCGCTGCAATATGACTATGACGCAGCGTTCTCCTCCGAGGGCATACTTGTCTCAACAACGCTGAGCATGATAACTCTGCCCGTCTTGGCGCTCATTCTCGGCTAGGGGGTCTGGCATATGCACATTCCAAACGGTGCGAGCCAAACGGTCGAGCTTCTGGGCTTTGACGCTGCGCTCGCCCTCTCCGGCATGAGCGGCGGGTACGACAGCGAAAAATGGCTCTATGTGCCGGATTTTTACACCGAGTACCGTTATATTCTCGGCACACGCGGGGAAAACCCGCTCATCTGCATCGGCATCAACCCCTCCACCGCCGCGCCCGACGCGCTGGACAACACGCTCAAGTCCGTCGCGCGCATCGCGGGCGGCAACGGGTACGACAGCTGGATAATGTTCAACGTCTACGCCCAGCGCGCCACGCGCCCGGACGATATGGACATTGAAAAGAACGAGCGTCTGCACAAGGAGAATATGCGCGCGTTTGAGTACATACTGCGCACCGTCTCCTCCGCAGGGTACTCCCC
>CAVGKI010000021.1:7341-17719 GCA_963629655.1 Butyricicoccaceae bacterium
GCGGCGTGGGGGACGATAATAGAAAAGCGCCGCTATCTGCCCGACTGCGTGCGCGACATGACCGCGCTGGGCAAAAAATACGGCGGGCACTGGCTTAGCGCTGGGAAATGCTCCGCCAAGGGGCACCCACATCATCCGCTGTATCTGCGCAGGGACGAGAAAACGGCGGAATTTGACATTGAAAGGTATTTGGACTTGCTATGAACACTGTAAAAATCGCTGTGCTGCAAATAAGGACGGAGCTGGAGCAGGATGCGACGCTGGAAAAGGCGGGGCGCATGGTGCACGAGGCGGCGGAAAACGGCGCGCAGATCGCCGTGCTGCCGGAGATGTTCAACTGCCCCTATTCCCGGCACTACTTCCGCCCCATCGCCCATCTTGGGCATGAAAAGACCGTCAGCGCCATGTCGCGCTGGGCGCGGGACAACTCCGTGCTGCTCGTCGGCGGCTCCATCCCGGAGACGGAGGGCGAAAATATTTACAACACCTGCTTCGTCTTTGACGAGCAGGGGCGGCAGATCGCGCGTCACCGCAAGGTGCATCTGTTCGATGTGGACATTCCCGGCATGCGCTTCAGCGAATCGGCGACGTTCACCCCCGGCAATGAGATAACGGTTTTTGACACGAAATACGGGAAAATGGGCGTGGCGGTGTGCTTCGACGTGCGCTTCCCGGAGATTTTCCGCGCAATGGCGGTGCGCGGGGCGCAGGTTGCATTCCTGCCGGCGCAGTTCAACACCACCACAGGTCCCGCGCACTGGGAAATGACGCTGTGCTCGCGCGCGGTGGACAATGAATTCTTCGTCGTCGGCGCGTCTGCGGCGCGCTATGAGGGCTTCAACTACGAATGCTGGGGGCATTCCACGGTGTGCGACCCGTTCGGCACGGTGCTCGACACCTGTGATGAGCGTGAGCAGATACTCTATTCCACAATTGACCTCGACCGCGTGGACGAGGTGCGCCGCCGTCTGCCGACGTTTCTGCACCTGCGGCGCGACATATATGCGGTGGCGGAATGATAACCGACGATATTACCGCCTACCGCCCCCGCTGTGAGCAGGAGGCGCGCGACAGAGCGGTCATTCTGGACTTTATCGCGAGAAACCCCGATGCCTTTCTCCGCACGAACCTCATCGCGCACATGACCGCCTCCGCATGGGTCGTTGACCGCGAGCGCGAGCATGTGCTGATGGTATATCACAATATATATAACTCATGGTCGTGGACGGGCGGTCACGCCGACGGCGAACGGGAGCTGCTCTCCGTCGCCGTGCGCGAGGTACGCGAGGAGACGGGGGTGCAGCATATTCGCCCCGTGACGGAGGACATTTTCTCGCTTGAGGTGCTGACCGTTGACGGGCACGAAAAGCGCGGGGAGTACGTCCCCAGCCATCTGCACCTCAACGTCACATATCTTTTAGAGGCGGATAAGAACGACACGCTGCACATATGCGCGGCGGAAAACAGCGGCGTGCGCTGGTTCACGCCGGAGGCGGCGCTTAAAGCGTCGAGCGAGCCGTGGTTTGTCGAGCGGATATATAAAAAGCTCAACGCAAGGCTCGCGGAGTACGTAAAGGAGGAGAACCATGCCGGCAGCGGTTGACCGCAATGCGGTGCGCATGCAGATACTTGAGGCGTTTGAGCGCTGCATAGCGCGAAAGCCGCTGACGCAGATCTCGCTGCGCGACGTTGCGGCGGAGGCGGGAATGTCGCACGTGAACGTGCTCTATTATTTCAAGGATAAAAACGAGCTGCTCGTCAGCTATGTGCGCTATACCAAGGACTACATGACGGAAAAGTGCGTCGCGTGGTTCGACGAGCACCCGCGCGCCGATTACGACGGCAATCTCGCCTATATGAACGCCTTTATGGAGTATGTCGCGGGCGGTAAGGACGGCGAGGTGCGCCCGAATGCCACCCCGCAGACCTACGTCCTCGCCCGATATAATGAAGAGATCGCCGCGCTCGTGCGCGCGGAGTTTCTGGAGTGGCGCACGGTAATGGAGAAATGCCTTGTGAAGGTCTACGGCGGCGATATAGGCGCGCGCGAGGCGGAGGCGATGATGATCCTCATCTCCGGCGCGTTCATCTGCAACTATAACGGCGCGCTCACCGGGCGCATAAACGGCGATATACTCGGCTGTCTCGCCAAGCTCTGCCAAAGCTGAGAGGCATTGACGCCCCGGCGTTTTGGTGCTATCCTCTTAACAGACCATTCGGTATAAATATGACGGAGGAGGCACTATATGAGGATACACATTCTGCACTGCGGCAGTGTTATGCTGCCCCGCGCGCTCGTCGAGGGTGAGGGACGGGGCGCGCGCATGGCGGGGCTGCCGCTTGCCGTGCCCGGCGCGGCACGCGTGACGCTGCCCGTGTCCGCGTATCTTATCGAGCACCCGCGCGGCTTGGTGCTGGTCGATTGCGGCTGGTGCCGCGAGGTCAGCCCCGACGGGGTGTACGATGCGCGCACGGCTCGAAAGGCGCTCGGCGCTGCCGTCGCGGATTTTTACCGACCGACGCTGCCGGCAGGTCAGGCGGTGCATGAGCAGCTCGCCGCACTGGGCATAGCGCCGCTCACGCATCTCGACCCCGACCATGTCAGCGGCGTGCGGCACGTTGCGGACGCAAAGCGCATCATCGTGCCGGAGGACGAATATTTTTGGAGCTGCCGCACGGTGTATAAGCTGCGCCAGCCGTGGAGACTGTGGATGGACGTGCCGCTTGAGCGCGTGTTCTACCGGGGCTTCGGCGGTGTGCCGAACAACTGGGCGATCGACGTTTTCGGCGACGGGACGCTCTTCATGGTCAATCTCCCCGGTCATACGGACGGTATGGCGGGCATCGTCGCGGTGAACGGGCAGCGCTTCGCGCTGCTGTGCGCGGACGCGGGCTTCTCCCGCCGTGCGTGGGAGCGCGAGGAAGCACCGGGCTTCGGGTTCGACGCCAGCTTGCAGCGCAAGAGCCTGAAATGGGTGCGGGAAATGGAGCAGAGAGCGGGCTGCGCCGGTGTTTTCGCCAGCCATGACGCGGACATTGCGCCGCAGACCATCGAAGTATAAACATCACATCAAAGGAGGCTTCTCATATGCAGAACATTCTCATCGTCGTTGATATGCAAAACGACTTTATCACCGGTGCGCTCGGCACAAAGGAGGCGCAAGCCATCGTCCCCAAGGTCGCGGAGAAGATACGCGGCTTTTCCGGGCGCGTTATCTTCACGCGCGACACGCATTTTGAAAACTACCTCACCACGCAGGAGGGGCGCATGCTGCCCGTGCCGCACTGCATAAAGGACACGGACGGCTGGCAGCTCTGCGGCGAGCTTGCACCGCTCTGCACCGAGCCGCCCATCGACAAGCCCACCTTCGGCAGCTATGCCCTCGGCGAGCTGCTGTCGGTCGCAAATATGCGCGAGACTGTCGGCAGCGTCACGCTCATAGGGCTGTGCACGGATATATGCGTTATCTCCAACGCGCTGCTCGTCAAGGCGTTTCTGCCGGAGACCGAGGTGCACGTTGACGCAGCCTGCTGCGCCGGTGTCACGCCGGAGAGTCACCGCACCGCCCTTGCCGCAATGAAGCCCTGCCAGATAATCATAGACAACGAATAAAAGCGCTGTTTTATTTAACCGAATAACACCAAAAAGGGAACGAGTCGGCATCGGCTCGTTCCCTTTTTTGCTATGGTATTACATCGTGCGGATAAGCTCAATGGCAAAGGTTTTCAGCGCGCTCAGTCCCGCCATTGCAGCGCCGATGAGCGCCGCCTTCCATGCGGCGGCATCCGTGCCGATGGCGGAAGCCGTCGGCAGCGCCACGAGGAAGCCCTCCAGAAACGTCCACGCCGCGCGCTCAAGTATGTTTTTCCAATCCATTATCATTTCTCCTTTATCTATTGCTTTTCTATTGTGATATGTATGCTCTCCAAATCGTCTATGCGGTGGTTGGCGACCTTTATCTGCTCCGTCACGAGTGCCGAGCGCTTTTCCAGCTCGTATGTGCGCTCGATGACGCTGTTGTGCCTGTCCACCTTTTTCTCCAGCGCCTCCAGCCGATAGGCAATGACGGCGCTCGTCCTTTTGTTCGCCAGATATGCGCCCGTCAGCGTCCCCGCAAAGCCCAGCAGCGCCACGATCACCGCCTCGCTCATGCCCGCACCTCCGCAAGTGCCGCCCACGTCGCCGCGCCGCAGATGCCGTCCGCCTCAAGACCGCGCCCGCGCTGAAACTCCGTGACCGCCGCGCGCGTCTCGCCGCCGTACTCCCCGTCGGGCGCGAGGGTATGCCCGCACGCGCGCAGGAGGCGCTGCGCGGCATATACGTCCTCCCCGCTCATGTACGCGCCGCCGTCATAGCGGAGCGTGCGCACACCCTGCGCCGCCTCCCCGCCGCCGGTGTAGCGCAGCACGCAGTCCCACGGGTAGTTGAAGTACGCCCGCTCGCAGATTTCGCGCCCCGTCTGGTCGCCCGTTATGCCGCCCGTCGTTCCGCCGCGCTCGTTCGCGCTCGCGTGGACGATGCGCCCGTTCCCGATATAGAGCGCCGTATGGCGCGCGCAGTTGAGCAGCACGTCCCCGCGCACAAGCCCCGCGCCGCTTGAGCGGTTCACCTGCGCCGTGACATCGGCAAAGCCCCGGCGCAGCATATCCCCGCGCATATCGCCCGTATATGTGCACGTCAGCGGCACGCCCGCCGCGCGCCACGCATGAATGACAAGGCTGCTGCAATCGAAGTCCGGTCCCCAGCGGTTTGCCTGGTCGTAGCCGTGGCTCGCGTCTGCAGCGATGGCGCACGCCGTTTCCACGGCGGTGTCCGCCGTCCGCTGTGTCAGTATATCCAGCATCTGTGCACCTTCGCTTTCAGCGTCATCACCTTTGACTCCGTGCACCGCATGAGCAGGCAGATATAGTGCAGCCCCGTCAGTGCGGAGACATCCATTGTCGTCTCCGCCGGGGTCGTGCCCGCCGCGCCGGAGATGCTCTGGCATGCATCGGCATTCATGTACTCCTCCCCCTGCGGCAAAACGCCGAGCATGCCCTGTCCCGTCAGTGCGCTCACACTCATGCCGATGCAATCCACCTCCGTCAGATCGAGCGGCGAGACGGTGGTCAGACGGTAGCCGCTGCCGCCCGTGACCTTGTAGCTGTTCCCGGTGATGAAAATATGGTCGCTGTTTTTCGTTATGCTCGCCGGAATGCCGGAGCCCGCCGTGCTCCACGAGGACACTGCGACATTCCATCCGCCGCTCAGCGCCGTGCACTCGTTGCCGAAGTCATATATGGGTATGCGGAACTCCGCCCATTCCATGCCGTTATAAAACTCCGCGCGGCGCAGCGTCCATGTGCCCGTCGACGCGTCGTACTGCTTGACGCGTCGGGGGTAAACGGTTATGCCGCCGTCCTTTATCGGCTCAAACGGTGCCGGGGACTGCGCTCCCTGCTCTATCCACAGCGTGTTTGACGCGGGCGTGCTCGGCGCTGTCAGCGAGAAGCGCACGTCGGACGTGTCCGCGCCGTTTTGCACCCACAGGGTGTTCTTCACCGGGGCGGTCGGGCGCTCCGCCGTGCAGGCAACGGTATAATCCAACTCCGCGCCCGTGCTTATCGCGGCTATCTTCCCCGCCATCTCGGCAGGCGTATACAGCGCCGTCTCTCCGTTTTTCGCGCGTATCGCCGCAGCTATGGCGGCGTAGCGGCTGCTGTCGGTCGTCACTGTGCTCATGTCAATAGCTCACCTCGTCTCCGTTCGGCAGCGCGGCAAGCACGGCGGACACAAGCTCCGCCTTGTCGGCAGCGGTGTAATAGTCCACGCCGCGCACGGGGGTGTAGCCGTCGTCGCCCTTTGCGCCCTGTGCGCCGCTCTCGCCCTTGTCCCCCTTTTCGCCCTTATCGCCCTTTTCTCCGGGCGCACCCGCGTCGCCTTTTTCTCCCTTTTCGCCTTTTTCGCCGTCTGCGCCCTTTTCACCCGGCGCGCCGTCCGCCCCGCGCAGGGCGGCGAGCTGCTCGCCCGTGAAGTCCGCATATGTGAAAGCATCGCCCTTATCTCCCTTGTCGCCCTTTGCCCCCTGTATGGGTCCGTTGTTGACCCATTCGGCTTTTGCCGCGTCGTAGATGTATATGTCATAGGGCTTTGTCTCGCCCACGCCGTATACATCGCCCGCAGCGGGCGCGGGCACGGCGGCGGAGAGCGCCGCCATGCTTACATAAAAGCCCTGCACGGCAAAGCGCTCGCCCTTTTCGCCGCGCTCACCCTGCTCTCCCCTGTCGCCCTTGTCACCTTTCGCCCCGGTCGCGCCGACCGCGCCCGTTTCGCCCTTGAGCCCGGAAAACGCAAAGCTCAGCGTCCTTTTCCCGCTCTTCTCTGTGAGCTGCACGCTCACGCTCGGCGCGCCGATTTGAGCGTTCACGCTCGCCTCCGCTGCCTCCACTCCGCCGCTGCGGCTATTCTCTATCGCCTCCTGCGCATCGGCGATCAGCTCCGTGAGCGCCGTGGCTTCTGCGGCGGAGGTCACGCTGCTCTCCTCTGCTTTCGGGGCAAACACCATGATGGTGAACGCAGGGGATATGATAAGCTCCCCGTCGGGAGAATATATTCTCACCTCACACGCGACGCGCCCCGCCGCCGCAGTCGTCTGCGCGGTCAGCTCATACGTCACGCGCCCGTGCGAGAGGGCGCAGCCGTTGAAGAGCGTCGTGCCGTCCGGCTTTGTCCCGGCAAGCACGGCATAGCAGTCCTCGCCGGGGTCATACATATGCCCGCCGCTCATCAGCGCGGCAACGAGCCGCCGCCCGCTCTCCCCCTGCCGCACGGACATATAGCCCTGCGCCTCGTGCCGCTCTATGTCCAGTTCGATATAATATGTGCTTTTTCTCATGTGCCTCTCCCGTCAGCTTCGAGTTGCCGCCTGTCTCACAGAGCCACTGCCGACGCGTGTGCCGGCGGTGCCCTTGGACGCGGCGGACGCGCTGCCGCTGCCGTACTCCTTGTCCCACGCCCGCTGGCTTCTCTCGCCCCACGCGCCGTCCACCGCGATGTTGTACCCCTTGTTTCTCAGCTCGCGCTGCACGACGGCGGCGTCTCTGCCGTCGGGCGCGGTGGAGGGATAGTACGTGCCGCGCGCGGACGAGCTCTTCGACTCGGCGGCGGACGATGTGCCGCCCGTCAGGGCAAAGTACCGCTCGGCGGTGATGAGCCCCATGCCGTATGCCGCGCCGGGGTTCGACGCTATCCAGTAGCTTTGCATTCGGTCTGCCGTCTCGTCGCCGTAGAGCGCGGCATACCCGCCGAAGTCGCCGTATTTTGCGCGCGCCGCCGCCTCGCTCTGTCGGCGCTGATACTCGCTGTCGCGCTCCTTCTGCGCGCGCTCCAGCTCCTCCTGCTCGCGCTCATAGGCAAGCTGCTGCGCGTTATTATAATCGTCGAGCGCATCGGTGTACGCCTTATACTCCCTGTCGCGCAATCCCTCGGCAAGGTCGTAGCGCTCGCGCAGGTTATCTCCGTCATCCTGATATCGGCTGTACGCGATGGAGTACAGCTCCGGCACGATCGCGCCGAGCTGCTGGAGATACTCGTCATACCTCTGCTGCCCCACGCCCTCGGCATAGCTGGACGCATACCCGCCCGTCAGCGCCGCTGCCTGCCCCGTCGTGTCGCGCATGGCAAGCCTGCCGCGCCGGACGTAATCGTCGCGGTAATGCTTGTAGAGCGCGTCACCGCCGAGGTCATAGCTGAAAGCCTCGCGCTTTGTCAGCGCGTCATAAGCGTCGTTCAGCTCCTTTTCATGGCTTCCGGCATATTCCGGGCGCACGGCGGACTTATACGCCGCCTCTCTTTCGCGCTCAAGCCTCTTCTCTTCGTCTGTCAATTTTTCTCCCCCATTCTAATCACTAATCACTGATCACTGACCACTGATTTATATTCCAGTATGCCATCTGCCGGACGCATACAGCATCGGCGCGGCGGCGTGCCACGCGCCGGAGGCGTAGATGTACGGCAGCGCGTTCTTCTCCTCCCCGTCGGTGAGAATGTGCATCGCGCCGGGCACGGGTCGGATATGTATGGTAAAAGCGGGTGCGGCGTAAAGCCACAGATCCCTGCTGAAAAAATAATATGTCACCCCCGCCTCGACGAGCGCGGCAAAGGAATAGTTGTCCTCCGCGCCCGTCCCGGAGGCGAGCATGGCGGATACGGGATCGCCGGTTGAGGGGAAAATATCCGTCCCCCGACTGAGCGCGCCCGTGAGGCGCGTGTGCGTGCCCGCCGCACCACTGCTGGAAAAGAGCACCGCGCCGCTCTTGCCGAATGTCAGCTTCAGCCGCACCACGCCGCTCTCACCCGGCGAGGCGGAATGCTCTGCCGCCTCAGTGATATCGGCGTAGCTCGCCGTGTCCGTCACGGCAAAGCGCCGCACTGGCGGAGCCTCGATGTATACGCCCAGCCGCGCGGAGAGCGCCCCGTGCACCTCGTCCGCCGTGATGTATACCCAGTAATCGCGCCCCTCCTCGGCAAAAAACTCCACATCTGCCGCGCTCGTCTGTCCGTCCGCCGCGGCAAGCGCCTGCGCCGTCGGTGTGCCGGAGGCAAGCGAGATGCCGCGCGCGGTCGTCACATACACCCTTAGCTGCGCCGTGCCCCCGTCGGCGGACGATGCCGCGCGGACGTGCGCCGCGCCGCGGTAGCGAAAGCTCACGCGCTGCTCGCGCACGGTATAGCGCGCGCACTCCCCGTCGTACACAAGGTCTGCCGCCGTGTCCGACGCGGCGGGCGCGGTGACGAGGGTGTAGCTCTCCGGCGCGGCGGGCGGGACGATGTGCACCGTGGTTGAAACCGGCTCGTCCGCCGTGCTGCACCGCGTGAAGAGATAGTATTCCACGCCCGCCGTAACGCTGTGCTCCATGTCATAATCCGGCGGGTCGCCGGTCGTGACATTTCCGTGCTCTGCTTTGAGCCACGGGTCGCACATTCCGTCGGCATTGTCGAAATTATACCCCTCGCTGAGATAGCCGTAGATGAAGAACGGGCGCGCCATCGCGGTGCTGCCGGTATAAAACCGCGCCGTGCCGGAGTGGGCAAACGTCAGCCTTATCACGCTGTACTGCCCCGTGCCGAGCGTCACGGCACGCGCAGGGTCTGCATCGAGCAGCGTGTACGCCGCGCTGTCACCCTCATACCAGACCCGCGCGGCGGGCGTGAACGTGAAGGACACGCTGCCCGCGCTTATGCCGCCGTCATAGACGGCAAAGAGATAGTAGGTCCTCCCCCGTTCGAGCCGCGCCGCCGTGAGCGTGCCGTCCGCCTCGAATTGCAGCACGGTGCTCACGGGATGCCCGGTCGTCTCGTCGATATCCGCCTGCGTGGAGAAGTAAAGGCGCGTCAGCGTCGCCGCGCCGCCGCTGCTCGTGACTGTAATGTCCGTCTGCACGGAGAAATCAAAGCTCACGCTCATGCGCCCGACCTCGCCCACCGCCATCGACATGCTGCCCGACCACGACGACTGCGGCATATTCAGCCGCGTGCCGCAGTCCTTTATGACAAAGCGCTCAACGCCGATCACCCCGCCGCCGCTGCCGCCCGTGCCGCCGGACAGCCCGCCGTATATTGCGGGTGTGCGCGTGCCTGTGCCGAGCGCGGCGTTGAAGTTGCCCGTGGCATAGTGGTATATCTGATTGCTGCCGTAGGCGGTCGCGCCGGAGGTGAACCAGAAGTACAGCGCCTCAGGCGTTCCCGTTATCGCGGGGAACGCGAAGAGTATGTAGCTGCCCACATTGCTCGCCGAGAACTCTGCGGAAGCGGCGGAGATGTAACCGCCCGGCGGGCTTGCCGCATCGCCGTTTGCCGTGGGGTCAAAGGTATAGAGATAGCAGCCCGCCGTCGCCGCCGTGCCGGAGGTGAGCGGGTTGACGAAATTTGTCCCTATCGAGAGCGCCGCAATGCCACTCTCCCCGGCGGCGTAATTTGCCTCGGCGCGGTACACCACGCATTTTTCGCATTCGGCAACATAGTCCGCGCCGCCCAGCGCGCTCCACGCGCCCCAGCCGGAGGCATTGCGCGCACGCCTTTGCAGCGCCGAAAAATATCCCATGTCCGTCTCCTCCTCAATCCGTCACATAAAAATACAGTTGTCCCTCAACGGGGCTTAGCACCGCCTGCGCCGGGAGCGTCGTGCCGTAGGACGCAGAGGAGAGCACCAGCGCCCCGGCGTACAGCCGCCACGTGTCCGGCATCTGCACGGCGTTCTCCGCCGTGGGGGACATGCCGAAGCCGACCGCCGTGCCGCGCGCGTTGAGCTTCATTGCCCACTGCTGGCTGTAAAGCCGCACGGTGTGCACGCTCGTGCTGCCCACCGCGTCCGTCACGCGCAGGCGCAGCGTGTACCCG
>CAVGKI010000022.1:0-17448 GCA_963629655.1 Butyricicoccaceae bacterium
GCCTGTTGCTCTATCATCTGTACGACCTCACGGATGACCATGTTGCGCACGGGCTTGAACTCTTTCTGCTGAGAGAGCGGCACACGCGCTGGCTTAGCTTTCGAGTAAAAGCTGAACACCACATCGCGCATATCCTGCCAAAGCGAATACGCCTCTGCTACGCGCTCATCACTCGCAAGCTCGTCAACAATAGCGTCGACTATATGCTTGGTAGCCGGGGGGAGATAACCGTACACTTTCTTGCCGGAGTAGTTTTGCAGACGCTCTGCAAGCTCAGTGATGAGCAGTTCAAGCTTTGGATTTTTTCAACTCACCATCCTGCATCTTCTGAATCAACGACTCCATGACCTCCAGCGCGTTCTCCTGCAAACAGTCTCGTTGTACAGTCTGCTTCTGGTAGACGTTCAACAGATCATCCTTGTAGACCTGCCGCGCCAGCGCGGACTTGATCTGCTTGATGCCTTGTTTAGTGAGATAGCCTTCCTTCGGGTCAGTCGAGAAAATGACCATGTGAATATGAATGTGTTTCTCTTTCACATGCATGGCGGCATACCATCTGAGATTGTCAAGCTTGATTTTGTAGCCATCAGCTATGTCAACGAGCGATGCACGGATTAGATTCTGCCAGCTCTCTACTCTATCATAGCCGAGACGCTCAGCATCCTCACGCGGCAGCGAAATAATAGGTCGCCATACATTGCCCTCATGCTGAGATACTTCGTCCACCGCAGTCTGCATCACAGGGACTTGCCCGTCTGCGTTCCAGAGTCCATGTGCGCCGACGCGCTGCACTCCGGGACGGTTTGCAATGTACCCCACGAAGTTTTCACGTTCGTCGAGATTGAAAGAACATATTTCTTCTGCCTGTTCTATGAATTCGGATGCAGAGTATCGTGACGGCGCAGATACATATTCATCATACTCCGGAAGCATTGTTGCCTCCGAGAACTTTTTTGTGAGCTTCTGGATGTATTCTTCCTGCTTTTTCGTCGGCGGGAGATTTTTTGCTCCATCATTCAAGGTCTGCACACCGTCGCGTGTAGAGATATACCTCACATGGTTTGCGAGTCGTGACGAATTATTGCTGCCCTTAAGGTACGGAGAAATAAATATAAGCTTTGCCATCAGTCCTCCGGTGAACTTTGAATCTTGACTGCGTTGTCGAAGCTGATGCGCCCATACGTGCGCTTGACTTCATCGGCAGCGTACCCACGCAGTGCTCGTAGGTCACCTATATCATCTTTGAAGTGCGCGGCGATGACGTGCATCATCATGTTTGTCTCAACACACAGCTTGAACAGCAACGACCTCATGCGGTTATCGTTTATATCGAGCATACCTTGCATACTGGTAAGCAGAGCTTTGCTGAGATACTCAGTTGTATCGTCAGTGACAAGGTAGCCCATGTAGAAATGCAGAGCTTTCTCAACAAACTCACTGCGGCTCTGACAGTTTGCAAGCTCCAATGAACTGTCCATTCTGCGGACAGTTTCGGGGTATAGCCATAAGGCGTAATTCTTCTTGTTTTCTTCCATATTAATATCCTCTCCTCATAAATGGCGGTAAAATCGTTGGTATAGCGGCGTTTTGGGGCATATAGATAGCGGAAATTCTGCAATTTCTCGAAACCGATAGCACCCCAGCGTTTCTAAAAAGACCCGCGTTGCGGGGCTTTGTGGATGCCCGCAGGCCAAACCGATAGCGGGGCTTTATCTTGTCACATTTTCGAACGGGCGCACCCAGACGAAAATGCCGCGAAAACGCCCCCAAACGCCGCGCGTTCTCCTGCCGGGGTATCCACGCCCACCTGTCTCCGCAAAAGCGTACACAGCGCCTCACGTGCGGACACAGGCGGGGCCTGAGCGTGTTAGTAGGTAGCGTTCTTCTGCACCATGAGTTTTTCAATGCGCTGCTGTTCCCTCGCGATGTCCGCAGCCTTAAATTGCTCGTGATAGAATTGCTCAATGACCAACTGTATCGGTAGGATCGTATAGAGCAGACTTCCGTTTTGTATTCGGCCGTCTTGAGTGACAATCATCGTGCGCTCTGTGAGGATGAGCCCTCGGCGTTCAAGCTCCTGCACGTACTTACACACTGTGTTGCGGCTCATCCCAACTGCATTGCCTATGGTTGCATAGCTCGCGTGACACTGATAGGTTTCGCGGTTCTCTATGTAGAGCAGATACCCATAGACGGCAATCGCTCCCGCCGACAACCCAAGTTGGTAGATACCATTCGGCAGAGGAAAATAATTTTTCGCGGGTTCTCGATGTAATTTCTTCTTTCTCACATTCAACCTCCTACAAAAATTCAGAAAACATATCTTGCGTTTCGGATGTCTCTCTGTTAGACTTGTTCGCAGATGGAGTCTGCGTTTTCCGAAACGCGGTGTGCCGCTGAACTGTTGCAGCAGTTTGGCGGCTTCATTTTTTTCGACCACCTTCTTTCTGATTTTTCTGCCATGCGCCATACCCGTTCCTGCCCTGCGGTCTTGCTTGACCAACACAGCGTCTGCATCATCCTTGGTACGCTCAGCGTTGCTTCATTGCGTTACTTCCCCGGTGAGTATCATCTCTGGCGATGGGTATTCAATTTTCAAGGTTCAGTGCAGAGCTCATATTTTTATTGACTTTTGCCCTGCCATGCATTACACTGGACTTATATTTAGACACAATTTTCAAAGATTTTGTTTCTGTCCGCAAAGACAAAATTTGAAAAATTTTCATCTTTTTAAGACAGTTGAACGAATTGTTTACAATCTGTCCAAATTATGGAGGCGCATATATGGAAAAGTCAAAGTTATCCGCAGACATTTTTGACGGGCAAGAGCATTACAGATTCGCAGATGTGGATCTGTCTGACTACGATGCAGCATTTCCAAACAGCCTTATTTCGTTTATGTATATGAACGTAACGTCTGCGAACAGCGCAATGGACAGCTTTGAGCAGATGGTCGGTCGACTGTTCACAGAAAAGGACACGGAGGTTCGGACCAAGTGTTCTTATGCTGCCGAGCTTTACCTTGAATCCCTAACAGCACTCAGCATTTATTTTCTGCCGCTTAAGCTTGAGTACAAACCCTTACTAAAGGAATTGCGTGAGACTCAATTCAGCGATTACGCTCTACAGAAAATAAGCCTGACAAAAATAAAAACTGCACGAAGGAAAACTTCCCTCGTGCAGGAGCAGCTTTTACGATTAGCGGATGGTGTATTTGATGCGGACTCAAGTTCGGAGTCGAACCTCGAACGCCTGACGGCATACTACCAAGTCAATACCCGCAGACACCTGCCGTATAAATTTCTGCCATTGACCACGACCTGTGAACTTGTAGATGACACATATTTTACCGAGGTGCTGAATGCACCGGATATGCTTGAGCTTATAAATTTTCACGTTTGTGAGTGCGTCCGACAGAACATAAAAATGCGCAAGTGCAAGAACTGCTGCAGATATTTTGCTCTGACCGGGCACGCAGGAACGGACTACTGCGACCGCCCGTTCGGGCCTAACGGTAAGCCATGCAGAATGGTCGGGGCATCGAAAGTGTGGGCAGAGAGAAAGAAAAGTGATGATGTGTTTTCGGCGTACCGTCGCGAGTACAAGAAACGCTTTGCGCACATCGCTGCAGGCAAGCTTACACATGAGCAGTTTTTGCAGTGGGCAGCAGTCGCGCGGGAAGAGAAAAGTAAATGTGCCGCAGGTATCATCACCATGGAAATGTACCTCGACTGGCTGAAAAATTCCAAGTAAACAGAGCCAAGACACCGACTGTCAGCAATCGGTCTCTTGGCTTTTCTTTGTATATGACGATATAAATTTAGCGCGTTCGTGCCGTGCTTTTACGTTCGGCTACGCACGGATGTTCACTTTCGCAGAGCTTATTCCTCTGCGAAAAGTTACATTCTCATAGCCTTATGATTATACCACTATATGCTTGCCGGGGTCAACAGTTTTCAATAAATTTCGCACAAATTTTTCTGCGCAGATTCCCAAATTCACAGTGAGAACAGCTTGACAGCCGGCAGCGCGGCACAATTTAGGCGCAAAACCGTGCTGCAAAAGCTCCGAACCACGCCGTGCACGGAGTATAAGCCGTCAATCCCGCCGTCAACGCTGCCCTGCGATAATAGTGTATACTTCATTGTGATAAAGAAGCAAGGAGGTGCGGCAAATGCCGAGAAAAGGCGAAAACATATACAAGCGCCGTGACGGGCGGTGGGAAGCACGGTACATCAAAGGGCACGAGCCGTCAGGGAAGATAAAATACGGCTCGTGCTACGGCAGAAGCTAC
This sequence comes from Butyricicoccaceae bacterium, assembly GCA_963629655.1. Taxonomy (GTDB): domain Bacteria; phylum Bacillota; class Clostridia; order Oscillospirales; family Oscillospiraceae; genus Limivicinus. The sequence continues at coordinate 4,295 of CAVGKI010000022.1, forward strand.
ACCGAGGCAAAAGAGAAAGCCGCAAAGTGCCGTGCGGAGATCATCAACGGCGCTGTGACGGCACAAAAGAGAGGCGCACGCACCTTTGCAGAGCTGTGCGATGAGTGGCTGCGCGCCAGCGCGGAGCATTTGAAGCCGGCATCATACGTAAAATACGGCACAGCGGTAGAAAAGTACATAAAACCGTGCCTTGGTGCGCTGCCGCCGCAGAGCATAAGCGCCGAGGTGACAGAGCGGTTTTCGACGGCGCTGCTGAACGAGAAAGGGCTTGCGCCCAAGACGGTAAAGGATGTGCTGTCGGTGCTCAGCTCAGCGCTGAAATATGCGGCGCGGCAGGTGCAGGGTGTGACACCCGTGCCGGAATCCGCCTATCCGAGGGAGGAGCGAAAGCCCATGCGCGTGCTCACGCCGCGCGAGCAGCAGGTGATTACGGATTATCTGCTCGCAGAAATGAATGAGTGCAAGTTCGGCATACTGCTGGCACTGCTCACGGGACTGCGCATAGGCGAGCTGTGCGCGCTGCGGTGGGAGGCGGTATCCGTCGAGGACGGAACACTCACCGTGGCGCAGTCCATGCAGCGCCTTAAGCGCACCGAGCCGGGCGGCGCAAGGACGCAGGTGCTTATAAGTGCACCGAAAAGCGATGCCTCCGCACGGGTGATACCTCTCACGCCGCTTGCGCGGGAGATGTGCGCACGCATGAGGGCGGACGATGCGCGCGCCTTTGTGCTGACGGGCACGCAGGACTATATCGAGCCTCGGACATTGCAGTACCGCTTCAAAAAATACATGGCGGGCTGTGGGCTGGCTGATGTGCATTTTCACATACTGCGCCATACCTTCGCTACGCGTTGCGTTGAGGTCGGGTTTGAGCTGAAGTCCCTGTCGGAGGTGCTGGGGCACTCGTCCACAAGGGTGACGCTCGACAGGTATGTGCATCCGTCGATACAACTCAAGCGCGACAATATGGCGAAGCTCAGCGAGCTCGGAATGTGAGTTATTTGCCGTCAAAATCGCCGTCATATGCGCGCCGGGCGGCGGGAAAACCGTGTGCCCGCAGCAAGCTGCGCCCACTCCTTTCGCAGAGGAATAAGCTCTGCGAAAAATCTGCGAACCTATATAACGGCATGAACCACGGAGAGCATTGACGCATGGCAGAAAAGGAACTGAAAAATTTGACCCGGCAGGAGCTGCTGGAGCTGCTTGCCGAGCAGACGGAGCGCGCGGACGCGCTGGAGCTTGAACTGGCGGAGGCACGAAAGGAGCTTGCCGACCGCAGTATTTCGATGACGGAGTGCGGCACGCTTGCGGAGGCGGCGCTCAAGCTCAACGGTATATTCGAGGCGGCGGATGCCTCCGTGGCGCAGTATGTGGAAAACATAAAGTCCATGACGGCGAACCGCAAGGCGCTGTGCAGCAAAATGGAGCTTGCCGCGAAGAAGCGCGCAGCGGAGACGATACAAAAGGCGGAGCGCGAGGCAGCCGAGCGCAGGCAGGAGGCAGACGCATACTGGGAGGAAATAAACACACGAATCCGCCAGATGGACAAGGAATACTCGTGGCTGAAGGTGTTTCTCAACGCCATGTCGGGTGACGGCAAATGAGAAAGTCACAGACACTGCCGCGCCCGGAGCTGGAGGAGATACGCGCGGAGATACACCGCGAGAAATACCGCACGCGCTATCGCCGCGTTATGCGCAGCACAACGGCGGTGCTCATCGTCGTGGCGGCGGTGTCGGTGCTGGTGGCGACGCTGTGGATGCCGGTGCTGCATATTTACGGCGTGTCAATGAGCCCGACGCTCAACGACGGGGAGATCGTCATCTCCGTTAAAAGCCGGAGCATGCAGCAGGGAGAGCTTGTTGCATTTTACTACGGGAATAAGCTGTTGGTAAAGCGCTGCATTGCCGGACCGGGCGACTGGGTGAACATCGACGATGACGGCAATATCTATGTCAACAGTGAGTATCTGGACGAGCCGTACATACAGGAAAAGGCGCTCGGCGAGTGCAATATAAAGCTGCCGTATCAGGTGCCGGACGAGCGCTGGTTCCTCGTGGGCGACAGCCGCGCGGTGTCGGTGGATTCGCGCAGCACAGCCGTCGGCTGCATCTCGCAGGAGCAGGTCGTCGGCAAGATAGTTTTCAGAATATGGCCGCTCTCCAGAATAGGAGCGGTGAAGTAGGCGGAGAGCGGTTGGAGGAGACATATGAAAGTGAGCTTGGCGAAAAGCTCTGAAGCTATGAATAAGAGACACCGTGTCAAGCGGCGCTGGTACAAGGCGCTGTGCGGCATGGCGGCGGTCGTCGTGTTCTGGACGACGTATGCACTTGTGCTGCCCGCGATAACCATGACGGAGGAGTACCACTGCGGCAAGGAGGAGCACACGCACGATGCCTCGTGCTATACGGGCGGTGCTGTGTATACGAGCGTGTGTACAGCCGAAGCGGACTCTGCCGGATATATATTGATCCACAGCCACAGCGAGCTGTGCTATGATCCCGCCGGTGCGCTTGTCTGCACTCTGCCGGAGGTCGGAACGCACCGGCACACGGACGCTTGCTATCTCACCGCCACACATCCCGCCTGCGGTCTGGAGGAGTCGCAAGCGCACACGCACACGGAGGCATGCTTCCGGCAGCAGGATGTACTCATCTGCGGTATGGAGGAGACGGCGGGACACAGCCATACTGCGCAATGCTATGACGAAGCGGGTGCGCTTATCTGTGCCGAGACGGAGAGCCAGGCACACGCCCACACCGCAGAATGCCACGCGCAGGAGAGTGTGCAGATTTGCGGCATGGAGGAGAGCGTGGGACATCTCCACAGCGAGGAGTGCGGCAGCGTGGAGGAGCGTTCTCTCGTCTGCGGGCAGACGGAGCTGATACCGCACACGCATACGGACACCTGCTACTCCGGCGGCGCGCTGACCTGCGGACTGCCGGAGGCAATAGAGCATGCGCACACCGAGGCGTGCTTTGCCAAGACCGGCAGCGACGAGGAAAAGGTGCTCACCTGCACGAAAGAGGAGCACACGCATGAGCTTATCTGCACCAGCGACAAGACAGCCGACCTCGAAACTGCGGAGCAGTGGGAGGCGACAGTGCCGGACAAGGCGGCGCTCACCGGCGTATGGGCGGACGATTTGCTCACCGTGGCGCAGTCACAGCTCGGCTATACCGAGAGCGTGAAGAACTTCGACGTTCCCGATGACGGCTTGGCGCACGGGTACACACGCTACGGCGCGTGGTACGGCATGCCGTATGGCGACTGGTGCGCGATGTACGTCTCGTTCTGCCTGAACTACGCGGGCATACCGCGCGAGGCTGTGCCGTATGAAGCGTCGTGCCCGGCGTGGACGGAGCAGCTCACGGAGCTTGGACTGTACCACAGCGCGGCAGCGGCAGATTATACCCCCGCGCGCGGCGATATTATCTTCTTCGCCGACGACGGCGCGACCGCGAGCCATGTCGGCATCGTGTACTCACTGGACGAGACGCAGATAAGCGCCATAGAGGGCAACTGCGCCAATCAGGTGCGCATATGCAGCTATGTGCCAGGTGACACGTACATACTCGGCTGGATGAGCCTTGCGGAGGCGCATGACCGCGCCGTTGAGCTGGGACTCGTGACGGCGGAGGAAACGGAGGCGGCGGAGATACGCCTTGAAGCCGATTACGGCGACATTCATGTCGTCCTCACCGCCGCGCGGGACGCGCTGCCCGCCGGCGTGACAGACCTGCGCCTTGCGGTGACTGTGCCCGGCGAGCAGGCGCAGCAGCAGATAGAAAAGATAGTGAGCGCGGAGGATGATTACTTCGCGCTGGATATAAAGATAATGTCCGGCGAGGAGGAGATACAGCCGCTCAAGCCCGTGAAGGTGACATTCGAGGTCAAAAGCGATGCCTTCAATGAGTCCGGCGTGGATGTCTACCACGTTAACGAGAATGCCGCAGACGGGGAAGAGGTCATGGAGGAGGTCACATCCACCCTCGACGAGAACGGCAATGTCGTCATGGAGGCGGAGCATTTCTCGACATATCTGGTCGTGACCATCAAGAACAAGGAGTATAACCTCCCGATTGATACGCCGAAATCGACCAGCGCGGCGGAAGCCATGTATGACCTGAGCGGTGACATCGGTGTCAGCTCCGAGGGGTATACGGATACAACGCACACCACAATGGCGGTGTATGACTACAACGCCATCGCATGGAAAGGAACGACGACAAGAACATTTTTCACAAACTATTTGACGGATGTTTTCGGCAACGACAGCACGAGAAAGCCCGGCGGCACGGTATGGGTCGAGCGCAGCTTTCAAGGTGTTGCGGATGACGGCAGCGAGACAGTGTCCAGATCGAACGGCGCTTTGCAGATAAACCTTTGCACGGATGTCATCGTGCCTTATCGAATCACCGCAAAGGGCACAGGAGGAACGGATAAATACCTGATAGTCGGAGAAAACATATGGCGCTTGGGCAGCCCGTATACAGCGGGAACTGCCGTGCTGAAGGTGGATAATATATCGATCTCGGCGCGGCACGGCACAAAAGTTTCCGATGCGCTCGATGCATATAACGCTCTTTTCCAGGCACGCGGCAACAAGCTTGTCATCGGAGAAAATGTGAGGACTTTTCCCGGACAGGTGTTCAGCATCATCGGCGGGTCTGATGCCAATGAGAACACGACAAACTACTCCTCCCATCTTGTGGTAGAGGGCGGCGCGTGGCATCAGGTCATTGGCGGCGGAACAGCGAATATGGGCAAAGAGTCCGAGGGCTTCGGCACGAATATTGCCGTGCGCGGAGATGCGCAGATCGATTCTGTTTACGGCGGCGGCGCTGACAGAGGCAATGTATACGGCAGCACCTATGTTCTGCTGGAGGGAAACGGAAATATCGGGCATTTGTATGGCGGAGGGCTTATCAACAACAAGGGCATAAAGACCTATGGGAATATCACCATAGATGTCAAGGGCGGCTATTCCGGCATCGTTGAAGCCGGACCTGCAAACGGCACAAATATCGTGAACAACCCGGATGAGTTTGCCGCCTCCACCATCCTCGGCACGGCGACCATAAACATCTCCAGCTCGCAGAGCGTGGGCGCGGTATATGGCGACGTTTTCCGCGACATTCTGGACAAAAATGCCGCGACCCGCCGTATAAAGGGCATGACGACGCTCAATGTCACGGCGAGCAACCACTTCGCTGATATGGACTTCTTTGATATTATCAACATTGTCGGGAATGACACACCGCAGTCCACAGTGGTCTATGTTGATGATGTGATAGGCGGGGGCATTGCAGCCGGGGCACAGGGTATAACGGCTCTCGGCGGATATATCGGAAGGCTTGACCTGAAAAACGGCGCGGCGCTGTTCATAGATAAGAATGCCTATGTAAACATAAATAATGAGCTTGACCGCACGATCAGCACGGCGAACGGCAGCGGCGAGGCGGCTTGGCTCGACCACGCTTTCTCCGGCGAGACGAGCGAGGAGCGGCGCGAGCTGAGCACGTTGATGATAGACGGCGACTGTATCACGCCGAGCGGCAGTTATCTGTTCGATACTGAGGAGGGATCGGCAGGGCTTCGCGTCAAGGGTGAGGTCGAGGGATATTCCACGCTCGTCTGCTCCGGCACGCGCCCGGACGGCACAGCGTATACCCCTGTTTACAGCACCGGCGATACATATTATTACTACGTTGTTGCCGATTCCTCCGACACGGGCGGCAAGGCGTTCAAGGAGCCGGACGGCGCGGACTATGTTGTGTGCTATCGCTATCTCAGCGATGGGCGCATAGGCTGGTATCTCCGCGAGAGGCCGACCATCACCGTGACCAATAGATTCGTCCGTGTCGGCACGGGCGCAAACCCGCTCCTGAACGAGAATGGCAAGGTAACGGGCACCGAGAGCACGACCGAGCACTATATGATTCTCCATGTCGATATGAAAGGCTTTGCCTACGAGTGGAGCCCCAACAGCGACAAAAACCGTGTCGAAATGTCATGGAGAATTTTCGACGGCACGGAAGCGCCGACGGCTGACACCACACGCATCGGCGAATTTACGCTGGAGACTATGGCGAACATCACGGAGAACAGCGAGAACTTCCAAAATGTCACGTTTACAGACGGCTCGTATTATGACGAGGGCGAAACGGAAAACCCGACAAAACGATTGCAGAGCTTTGATTATATCCTCGACAGCAGCACGGCGGCAGAACCCGGCTATTATGTGCTGACGGCAAACTGGCACTATAAGCGCTCTGCCGACGGCGGCGCGACATATGAAGATGTTCGCTTGGGTCAGGAGACTGACGCGGCGCGCTGCCTCTATGACTTTGCCGGGAACTATACGGATGATGACGGCGAGGTGCTTTTCGCGGCGGATAAAGACCACGGCGACGACGGATATACGGATTCCGTCATGACCACGTATGTCTATAAGGATGAAACGCCGCCGAAAGGCGCAGACAACGCGCTGCTGCGCATATACCTGCCCTACGGAGTTTCCGCCGCAGGCTTCACCGCGGAAAAGGTCGCAGCAGGCAGCGGAGAGAGCAAAGCCTTTGAATTTCTGGAAGAACACACAGGCAGTATCGTGCACAATTCCGATGTCGCCGCGAATTACACCACCGAGGACGAGACTATCTACAATCATCAGTTCGGCGTGACCATGCAGCATGAAAGCAGCTCCGAGCATGATCTTGACAATGCCGTAAATTTCAATCTCAGCCTCTCCGGCATAGAGAAATTTTACTGCTGGGTCTACTCCCACGAAAAGCTTGGCTATGAGGACATCACAAAGTGGTCGGCGGACGGGCTGCGGCTGCATATGACGCTCAACGGGCTTACCCGTGACGGCGCGGCGGTCGGCGCTGCCGATGACAATCCGAGCACCTACAGCAACGGCGAGCTCAGAATACAGACCAGGCTTGCCACAGCAAGTGATATGGTGAAGTTCACTGTTGCAAAGCAGATAACGGACATCACAGACCCCGACACGACCGCCGAGTTTGACTTTACCATGAGCTACAAGCTAAGTGACGGAAATACCAAGACGGAGAATTTTGTGCTCAGTCACGGCAAGCAGCAGACCTTCCTCGTCCCTGCCGGCACAAAGGTGACCGTCGTCGAAAGCCGGCATGACGGCTACTACGTCAGGATAAAGAACAGCGATTCCGATGAGTTCGAGTACAGCGACACCGTTACCGTCACCGTCACTAAGACGGACAGCGATACCGACGGCGTGACCGTCACCTTCTACAACTCCCCCGGCACTGAGCTGCCCAAGACGGGCGGCAGCGCTGCGGCAATGTATGCACTCGGCGGGCTGCTTACCGCGCTTGCCGTCTGCCGGTACGCGCACAGGAAAAGACGCGAGAGGAGGGGTGAAGCCTGACCTCCGCCTTTTGCGGACGTGATTGCCCGCGCAGTACCAGATATAACGCACCTCAACAGAGTTACCCAACAAAAAAGAAACAGAAAGGATAATGCAAGCATGAACAAAATGAAACGGTTTTTCTCTCTCCTGCTCATGGCGGCGCTCGTCCTCACCCTGAGCGTCGCGGCTTATGCCGCAGGGGACGGCAGCATCACCATCAACAACGCGACAAAGGATGAGACGTACAAGCTCTACAAGGTCTTTGACGCGACCACACAAGGAGACGGTGAGAACAAGAGCGTCGCCTATGTCTACACCAAGACCGGCGAGAGCGACGCGCTGTATGAAGCGCTCGTTGCGAAGGACAGCCCGTTTACGCTCACGACTACAACTGCGGAAAACAAGTACAACGTCTCCCTCAAAGCCGACAAGACCGCCTCTGATGTCAGCGCATTCTTTAAGACGAACGAGAGCCTGCTCGGCACCGGCACGGAAATGAAAGCGGACGACACTACTGTCACGTTCAACAGCCTTGACTACGGCTATTACTACATATCCAAGAACAATTCCGGCGACGGCGCTAATCCGACTGTCGGCGTGACCTCCGTTGCGCCGAGACAGACCATCAACGACAAATCCGCCAAGCCCGGTCCCATCACGCCGGATGAAAATAATCCCGGCGGCTATAAGGTGTTTGTGGACAAGGACGGCAATATACAGAAAAAGGCCGGCACTGTCGGCAACGCAGAGAACATCAACCAGACCGCAAGCTATGGCGATACCGTCTACTTCATGCTTCAAGCCAACGGTGTCAATTACGACGAGGGACGTAAGGTCGTATCCTACACCGCGTATGACGAGCTCGGAGAAGGCTTCAAAGATTTCACAGTTACCAAGGTGACTGTGGGGAACACTGTGCTTGATACTTCGGCTTACACTGTGGATACATCGAAAAAACCGTATACGGTCACAATAAAGTGGGTCAATGACAACGGTGATCATATTTATGCAAACGGCGGCGTTATCAACGTTTATTGCCAAGCCACGGTTGACACCGATGCCACGATAGGCAACGAGGCTGCTACCAACCTCACGAACAAGGGCTGGTTCTCATGGACCTTCGACAACGGCGAAACAGAGCCGACAGAACCTGACAAGGAATCCAGCACAGTCACCGCAAAGGTCTATGCCATTGCCATAGCCAAAACCGATAAGAAAGGCAACGCGCTTAAAAACGCGCAGTTTGAAATAGTAGACGGCAAAGGCAATAAGGTTCCCGTTACGCTTGACAGCGCTGCGTCGGCTGATGGCCCGAACGTATACACCTATAAGCCTGACGGCACAGATTACACCGTCACATCTCCCGAATCCGGCAAAATCGTCATCAAGGGTGTTGCCGGCGGCGACTATACCGTCAATGAAATTGTGGCACCCAACGGCTATAATCTCCTTGAAGCGGGAGTTAAAGTAGATGCCTCGGAGTTTGAAAGCTCTACCACTACGCTGACAATATACAAAGATACAAGCGGTGATATAACTGGCACTGAAACTACCACAAAGCAGGAGTTCACATTCGATGTTTCCTCTGCGGCGGTCAATGTCGTCAACTACACCGGCACCGAGCTGCCCAGCACCGGCGGCGTTGGCACGACGCTGTTCTATGTCATCGGCGCGCTGCTGATGGTTGGTGCATTCATCCTGCTTGTCACCAAAAAGCGCATGAATACCGAGAAGTAATTTTTACCCCAGCCGAGGATGGGAGGGGCATACCCCTCCCGCCCGGCGGCGCAGCACCAAGGAGAACCCCGTCCATGAAAACCAATCGCCTTTCAACCGCAATTTTAATATTGGTCTTTCTGACGGGGCTCTCCCTGCTGCTGTACCCCACGTTCAGCGATTATTGGAACAGCTTCCGCCAATCCCGCGCAATCTCCAACTATGCGAAGGAGGTCGCCAGCTTGGATGAGGAGCTTTACGACAGTATGCTTGCCGAGGCGCGCGCTTTCAACGACGCGATCCTGACCCGCCCTAACCCCTATACGCTCACCGACGAACAGGCCGCCGCATATGACACCCTGCTCAATCTTGACGGTCACGGCGTAATGGGCTATATCGAAATCCCGTCCATCTCCTGCTCCGTGCCCATTTATCACGGCACGGAGGAGAGCGTGCTTCAAAAGGGAATCGGGCATCTGGCATGGTCGGCTCTCCCCGTCGGCGGCGAGAGCACCCACTGTGTCATTTCCGGGCATCGGGGGCTGCCCAGCGCGCGGCTGTTCACAGACCTTGACCGCGTCAGCGAGGGCGATGTTTTTTACCTCCGCGTTCTTGACGAGCTGTTGACATATGAGGTCGATCAAATTCTCATTGTCGAGCCGACGGATACAGAGGCGCTGCTCCCCGCTGCGGGGGAGGATCTGTGCACCCTTGTCACCTGCACGCCGTATGGTATCAATACTCACCGCCTTCTTGTCCGAGGTCACAGGATAGAAAATTTGGCAGATACTTCGGAGGTGCGTGTGACCGCAGACGCGGTGCGCGTCGAGCCGATAATCGTCGCGCCGCTGCTCGCCATTCCGATGATTTTGGTGTTCGTGCTGTGGGTGCTGCTCTCCGGCGGCAAAAAGCAGCGACATAAGAGGTGAATACTATGCAAATGATAAAGAGACATATCACCGCGTTCCTGCTCTGCCTTGTGCTGCTGTCGGCGTTCGTGCCGACATTCGCAGGCGCGGCGGAAGCGCTTGATACCTCGCGCCCCGTCACACTCGCAGTGAATTACCGGCACGAGGGCGCGCCCGTGGCGGGTGTGCATTTCAGCGTCTATTACGTCGCTTCTGTCGATGAAAGCTTGACTTTTCATCTCTCCGACGATTTTCGCGCCTATCCCATCCGTCTTGACAATCTGGATAATGACAACTGGCGGCTGCTGGCTGAAACGCTGTCTGGCTATGTCAAGCGCGACAATCGCATTCCGCAGGACGATGGCGACACCGGCGCAGATGGCGTGCTTCAATTCCCCAATCGTCGGAAGAGCATGAGCTCCGGGCTGTATCTCGTCGTGGCGGAGAACATGAACGACGGGAAATATAACTATACGACCGAGCCGCTGCTCATTTGCCTGCCCAATCGGGACTCGTCAAGCGGGGTGTGGCTGTATGATGTCACGGTCGTGCCCAAGCACGCGCGCGCGCTTATTCCCGACGACCCGACGGCGGAAACAATCACGCGCCACGTGCTGAAAACGTGGCGCGGCGACACGCCGGAGACGCGCCCGTCCTCCGTCACTGTGCGCCTCCTGAAAGACGGCACGGAATATGCAAAGCAGACGCTCACCGCCGCCTCCGGCTGGACATATACGTGGAGCGAGCTGCCCATGTATAACGCCGACAAAACGCTTATAAGCTGGACGCTTGTGGAGGATGCTGTCGACGGCTACACACCCTATGTGCAGCCGAACGGCGTGACCGTCATCGTCACCAACACCGCCAACGACACCACGGACAAGACCGTCACCCGCCGCGTCTACAAGCAGTGGGACGACAAGGGGTATGAGTCCAAGCGCCCCTCCGCCGTCACGGTGTATCTTCTGGCTGACGGCAAGCAGCTCTACACCCAGCAGCTCACCGCCGCCAACAACTGGACGTATACATGGGATAACCTCCCGCGCTGCGACGCGGCGGGCAAGGAGATAACATGGACGCTCAAGGAAGCCACGGTTTCCGGCTACACCTCGGACATCACGCAGAGCGGCGCGAATTTCATCGTCACAAACTCCATTACAAAGGCGAAGCTCCCGCAGACGGGCAGTCTCTGGTGGCTCGTGCCGGTGCTTGCGGCGGCGGGGCTGGCTTTTCTCGCCGTCGGCTTGCTGCGCCGCAGAATGAGGAAGAATGATGAATAAAAGATTTGATTTCTGCATTGCAATCGGGCTGCTGCTGTGCGCGGCAGCCTTTTGCTTGGCGGCGTATAACATTGCTGTTGACCGCCGCGCGGGTGAAGAAGCGTCGGCGGCGCTGTCGGTGCTCGCGCCCGTCGTGAGCGATAATGCCGCCGCTCTGCCGACGGCGGCGAGCGCGGCAGCCGAGCCTGCCGCGCCGAATGAGCAGTTTGTGCCGGATTATATTCTCGACCCGGAGCGCGAAATGCCAATTCGGATGATAGACGGCATGGGCTACATCGGCGTGCTGGAGCTTCCTGCGGTATCGCTTACGCTGCCTGTGCTGCAGGAGTGGGATTATCCCTCGCTCAACGTCGCGCCCTGCCGCTATTCCGGCTCGGCGTATTCCGACGGCTTCGTCATTGCCGGGCATAATTATGACAGTCACTTCGGGCGCATAAGCTCGCTCACGCCGGGGGATTCCGTCCGCTTCACGGACATTGACGGCAACGTGTTTGATTACACCGTTGTTGCCGTCGAGACGCTTGACCCTTATGCCACGGATGAGATGACGACCTCTGCCTATGCCCTCACGCTCTTCACCTGCACCCTCGGCGGTCAGTATCGCGTGACGGTTAGGTGCGACAGGGCGGAATAGGGAAAGTATAATAACTTAAGAAAATCAGGCAATTTCCCATGAACTCGGCAATTGCCTCTTTGAACAGACTCTGATGAGACACTTCTATTCTACATTGCTTCGGAGACTCACACAATCTCCAAAACGGTCTCCATCACGCACTCTTTCGTTGCCGTGCGGTGCTTATGGCTCACTGATTACAGTAGCTTTAGAGTACCCAACCCAATTCAGCCTCTGCCCGCAGCGGTCGCAGAAGCGCTGATATTCGCGTTCCAGCGTCTTTTGACAGCGCGGACACACAGGGAAAGCGCCCATGTTGCCAATATAACGTACAGCCGTGACCTTTAATGCTTTCCTGTAACTTTCTGCGGAAGTTTTCATCCTGTAACCTCCACCAGCTCAGGAACACAGAACGGATTAACTAAATCAACACCTAGCGCATTGGCAATTCGAAGAAGCGTGCCAACGCTTGGATTTGCCGTACCATGCTCGATTCTGCGCAGATAAGAAATACTCATATTGCATTCAAGAGCAAGATGCTCCTGCGTATACCCGCGCGATTCGCGGATACTGACTATATTTTTGCCAATTTCAACAGTAATAGACATAAAATCACCTCCACTAAAAACGTAGGTGATTTTTGCCTATATTACCAGACTGTATAAAGGCGGTTGAAAAATTTTTTGATATTTATGCCGTATCCATTGCTTGCTAGAACATTCTGACCCTTCATGGCAAAATTGCATTGTGCTGCGTTGCTGCCCTTGAACATATATTCCTATTATGCCCTGCGGACATTGCCTTGCCTGACGCAATTTTCCCTTGGAAATTTATCAAAACTTCTTATCAGATAATAGTATGAGAAAATGGCGTGATAGAAAATCTCTTTTCTTTGTTTATAGCGGCGCAGATTTTGAGTTTGGACAGCAAAAAAGAAGACCTCACAGTCTGCAATAAAAATGGCGGCAATATAAACGCCAAAACGGGTTTGACCCAAACGCTGACCCATACGGGGAAATCACCGGGCAGCACGGCGCAGTACAAGGCAGCAATTTGGTGAAACAAAAGAGGACTAAACAGCAGCAAACTGACACAAAAGCAGCCTATTTAATAACCGACCGCAGCTCATAACCCGGAGGCCGTTGGTTCAAATCTTTCCCCCGCAGCCACCAAAGTCCTGAAATCGCAAGATTTCAGGACTTTTTCTGCACTTATTGACTCAAAAAGTTCAGCTCATTTTCGCC